>JBMOHZ010000482.1:0-1945 GCA_049317585.1 Paludibacter sp. | reverse complement strand
TTTTTGAAATGGATACTACATTATTAAACGAAGTGATAGCCAAGGCTCAAACATGGCTTGTAGGAAACTATAATGAAGAAACAAAAGCTGAAATACGTCGCATGTTGGATGCTGAGGATAAGTCGGAATTGATTGAATCGTTTTACCGCGATTTGGAGTTTGGAACAGGAGGATTGCGTGGAATTATGGGAGCCGGGACCAACCGTATGAATATTTATACTGTAGGTGCAGCTACACAAGGTTTAAGTAACTATCTGAAAGCTCAATTTACTGATGTGCCACAAATTAGTGTTGTTATTGGGCACGATTGCCGTAATAATAGTCGTCTTTTTGCCGAAATTTCGGCCAATATATTTTCAGCTAATGGCATCAAAGCCTATCTATTCGAAAATTTACGTCCAACACCCGAAGTATCCTTTGCTATACGCCACCTTGGTTGCCAAAGTGGTATAATTCTTACTGCATCGCACAACCCTAAAGAATACAATGGCTACAAAGCCTACTGGAACGATGGTGCTCAAATGATTGCTCCACACGACGAAAATGTAATTACTGAAGTAATGAAAATTACAAATGTGGATGCTATTAAATTTACAGGAAATCCTGATTTAATTCAACTTGTTGGCGAAGATATTGATGCGCCATACATTGATGCAGTAAAATCAATTTCGCTTTCGCCCGAAGCTATTGAACGCAACAAAGACTTGAAAATAGTATATACACCTATTCACGGTACTGGTGTGGAGCTTATCCCACGTGCATTACGTGCCTATGGTTTTACCAATATAATCAATGTTCCTGAGCAGGATGTAGTAAGTGGCAATTTCCCAACTGTTATTTCGCCAAACCCCGAGGAACCTGCTGCGTTGGATATGGCTGTTAAAAAAGCCATTGCTACTGATGCCGATATTGTAATGGCTTCGGACCCTGATGCCGACCGACTTGGTATTGCAGTGAAAAACGATAAAGGCGAGTGGATTTTGGTTAATGGTAACCAAACGGCTCTGATTTTTATTTATTACCTTATTCGTCGTTGGAAAGAATTGGACAAAGTGCAAGGTAACGAATATGTGGTTAAAACTATTGTTACAACCGAAATTATTAAGGAAATAGCTGTGAAAAATGGCATCGAATGTTTCGATTGTTTCACTGGCTTTAAATGGATTGCCGCTGTTATGCGCGAAAACGAAGGCATAAAAGAGTATATTGGTGGTGGCGAAGAAAGCTACGGCTTCCTTCCTGAAACTTTTGTACGCGATAAAGATGCCGTTTCGAGCTGTACGTTGATGGCCGAAATTGCTGCATGGGCAAAAGATAATGGCAAAACGATGTACGAGTTATTGCAAGATATTTATGTTGAATATGGTTACGGCAAAGAAAAAGGTATATCGGTTGTTCGCAAAGGTAAATCAGGCGCTGAGGAAATAGCACAAATAATGAGCGACTTCCGCACCAATCCACCTGTAGAAATTGCAGGTTCACCCGTTGTGCTTATTAAAGATTATAAAACGCTGAAGTTGAAGAATGTGGAAACAGGCGAAGAAAGTGAACTCGAGATGCCAGCCACTTCCAATGTAATTCAGTATTTTACAGCCGATGGAACAAAAATTTCCGTTCGACCTTCGGGAACCGAACCAAAAATTAAGTTCTACATCGAAGTTCGTGGCGAAATGAAAACACGTGCCGACTACGATGCTGCCGATACTGCCGCCAACGCCAAAGTGGAGGCTGTTCGCGCATCTCTCAATGTTTAATATTATTCAAACCACAAATTACACGAATGAACACGAATTAATTTAATCTTCTATTTGTGAATATTTGTGTCATTTGTGGTTCAATTCTATTATTTATAGTTATCTGTTTTTTGTGGCGCTGAAACCTTTTATTGTTTTTTTCTATTATGAGTGAAGAGTTTTTATATAAGTTTGAAACATATCAGATAGTT
>JBMOHZ010000481.1:0-1953 GCA_049317585.1 Paludibacter sp. | reverse complement strand
ACAAAAATGCCGACGAAACAAAAGAGCATTTTCCGAATATTTACAAAAAATGTTTGTTGCTTGGGCTTGATATTACCAAAGAAATGATACCAGTTTCGCCAACTCAACATTATCTTTGCGGTGGCATAGTTGTTGATGAACATTCACGTACAACCATTAAAAGTTTGTATGCTGCAGGTGAATGTACTTGTACAGGGTTGCATGGCGCTAATAGGTTGGCTTCTAATTCATTGCTCGAAGCGTTGGTGTATGCCAATGCGGCAGCAAAACATGCATCATCTGTTTTGGATGAAATTAGTTTCAACGAGTTTATTCCCGATTGGAACGACGATGGAACAAAGCTACCCGAAGAAATGGTTTTGATTACACAGAGTTTTAGAGAAGTGGAGCAAATAATGAGTACGTATGTCGGAATTGTTCGTTCGAATTTACGTCTGAAGCGTGCCATGAGTAGATTAGAGATTCTGTTTCGCGAAACTGAAGATTTGTTTGAACGCTCAGTTGTATCGCGCGAAATATGTGAGTTACGCAATGTTATCAGCGTAGCGTACCTGATAATAAAACATGCACTTCGCCGCAAAGAAAGTCGCGGATTGCATTACACCATCGATTACCCGAAGCGAATGAAAAGCGATAATAAATTGTAAATAGATGAAAACTAATATATTGATATGTTGCTTGCTGTTTTTTGTTATGACCAATACGGCTCAAAATAAAAACAATACAGATCATCGACCGATGGTGATTAAAAGCGATGCTGGTTGGAATAAATCGGACAATGATAACCAACAAGTAACCAATACGCAAACTTTAGCTGACGGTATCATTTTCAGTTCTAATCAGCAAGGTATTTATATTACGCTACCCAAATCAGCCGGTAATGTTAAGCTCTTTTCGCTTACAGGCGAAGTAGTTTGGTCGGGAAATTTGGTTCAAGGACGTTTTTTTATACCCACACGACCAGGTATTTATTTTCTGAAAGTAAATAACAAAAGCTACAAAGTGGTGTGTAAATAGAGACAATAGACTACTGACTAAAGACAATTAAATCAAACTTTATAAACTTTATAACTTTACATACTTTATAAACTCCTTATGATTAAGCACATTGTTCTTTTTAAATTGGCCGAAGAGGCTGAAGGTCGCACAAAAGCTGAGAACGCTTTGTTTATTAAAAATGAATTAGAAAATCTGAAAAACCTAATTCCACAAATTAAAATGATAAAAGTGGGTATCTGTACTCCAGAAGCACCTGAAGGAAGTTATGATATTGCCCTTGTCTCAGAATTTGAAAACATGGAAGAACTGAATACCTACCAAATTCACCCAGAACACAAACGTGTAGCTGCTTATATTGGCAAAGTGCGTATCGAGCGTGCTTGTGTCGACTACGAAATGTAAGTATGTGGAAAGATTTTTTTTATTTTTCGAAGGGACAGCGTGCAGGTATTATTGTGCTTATAATCTTAATTGTAGCAACAATTGCTGCCTGTTATTTATGGCCTGTTTTTACTCCAGCTCCTGTCAATTCCGACGATGAATTTTTGTCCGAAGCTGAAAATTTTGAACGCAGCCTGGTGTCGCGCGATAGTTTGCGCAAAGCTGAATGGGATACTAAATATCAGCACGACTTTGAAAAAAATGAAACCGCCCATAAAACTTCAGATACCTATAGCCTTTTCCGATTCGACCCCAACAAAGCCGATTCGGCTACTTTTGTGCGCTTAGGACTCAAACCATTTATAGCATCGAATATCCTGAAGTTCAGGGCTAGAGGTGGAATTTTTAGAACGTCAGACAGTTTTTCGAAAGTGTACGGCATTTTTCCCGAAAAATTCAAAGAATTGGAGCCTTATATAGTTATAACCGAACAAAAACCGATTGCAAAAGACACCATTAAAACTCGAATTGCCGCAAAATCGAGAAACCGGATTGTAGAACTTAACGCAGCTG
>JBMOHZ010000480.1:0-1954 GCA_049317585.1 Paludibacter sp. | reverse complement strand
GATTTTAAATCCACAAGTAACAAATCAACGGATTACAAATCCGTTGAGACAAAGTGAAACGAATAGAATAAACCAAAATATTATTACCAAAACAAAATAATAAACAACATTTAACAAATAAAATATTCAAAACTACATAAAACTTTAAAAAAAGTTTTCTAATTTTACGGCCATATTTAACCAATGTAAAATTAGCATGAAATTTTTAATCAATTTATCTGTTGATAGCTTTTGTTTTGGGAATATGCTTCCTGTAAATTATCAATACGAACTATCGTCATTTATTTACCGCACACTTACTCGCTCAAATTATACATATTCCGAATGGTTACACCAAAATGGTTTTGTTGCCAATAGTAAACAGTTTCGGTTATTTTCATTCTCCAATTTATTACTTCCCAACTTTAAAATTGTTGCCGACAGACTTTCAATTAACTCGCTCAAATGCGGATTAATCATATCGTTTTTGCCCGAAAAAAATACCCATGAATTTGTACGTGGGTTATTTAAAGATCAACAATTCAGCATTGGCGACCAGAAATCGAAAGTGGCATTTGTAGTATCCGAAATTGAAATGCTCGCCGAACCCGACTTTACAGTCGATCACCAATTTGTAACGCTATCGCCCGTATGCATCACCCGCAAAGAAACAAATAGTAACCGTATAATATACGAAATACCCGAAAGCGACTATGCAAAAAAAGCATTGCTTATGAATCTGAAAAATAAATACGCTGCATTTTACGAAAAAGGGTTTGATAGCAACGAGCAGTTCGATTTAAAGCTATTGAGCAAGCCACACTCCAAACTTATAGGAATAAAAACCAATACGGCACAACAAACACGTGTGAAAGGATACCATTTTAACTTTGCACTGCAAGCCGACCCTGCCATTTTACACACCATGTATCATGCTGGCTTAGGCGAAAAGAATGCAATAGGCTTTGGACATATCGAAACAAAGGAAAATATGAAACGCATACGCGAAAGATTAAAATAATAACACGAATATCGCTTGCGAAAGGACGAAATGTTAAATAGAAAAGGCAAAATAGCTATCGAAAGGACGAAATGTTAAAGTGAAAGGGCGAAATTTGATTTGGAAAACACGAAAGAAAGAAATGTAAAGGCGAAAGGATAAATTGATAGACCCGACGCGAGGATTTGCAATCCGAAGCTGTTTTATTAGTGGATTTTAAATCCACAAGTAACAAATCAACGGATTACAAATCCGTTGAGACAAAGTTACAAATCCGTTGAGACGAAAGAAAAAAGTCAATATGACTTACATATCTAATCGAAAAGGGTAGCAATACCTGTTTGTTTGTAACATTAAAAAAAACATTCTCTAAAAAATTATGGAAGAGAAAAAGTTTAGTTGTAAAACCGAAAATTTACCTGTAATTGGAAGTTTTCTGTTATTAAGTTTTGCGAGTGATAAACCACGGTTTATTGCCTACTCGCCAGTGTTTAACGATCCGTTTGAGGCCGATTTTAAGGCGAAGCAGTTGGTGTGTGCCGGAATGCTTACTGCCAACGAAGTGGTAAAGCTTCAGAAAGAAGTGACGGTGAATATCGAAAAGAAGTTGCGCGAGCTGCGCGTGTTGCTTAATCCGCTTGAGGGCTACATTAAAATGGCTAAGGGCTTGGATATTCAGGCCTCCGATTTTGGACTAAAGCAAGTGCGCGAAGGCATTAGCGGCAAAAATCCGGAATTGGCCATTTCGGGTTTAAAGTCGCTGGCGACGAGTTTGACCCGCAACAAAACAGCCTTAGAAGCTGTGGGATACAAAGCAGCTTCGATTAACGAAATTACGGCCTTTATAACCGAAATTACGGATCTGAACGAGCAACAAAATGTGCTGAAAAACAAACGCAGCCGTACGCTCGACGAAATTATTAAGGAGAGTAACGCCCTGTGGGAAACAATGAACACGGTACTAAATGCTGCAAG
>JBMOHZ010000479.1:0-1956 GCA_049317585.1 Paludibacter sp. | reverse complement strand
TGCTATTACCGCCACTGCCATAAGCGTTGATTTTATAAGTTTATTTTTCATTTGCTAATTGAATTTTAATCTTTAACAATTTATTATTGAAATGGTTGAAACACAAAAGTAGTTTTTTTTGTATGAAAATGCAAATTCCACATTTACTGACTACAATAAACCATACGTATAACCTTTGCTAGTCCAAAAGTTTAGAGCCAATGGCAATACTGTTAGCATGTTATCGGCTGCTTTTACAGAATCGTGAAAAACGACTATTGAGCCGCTACGAACATTTTTTGTAATATTGCTCAGGACTTGCTCAGGAGTAAGTTTTTTGTTGTAATCGTGTGTAATCACATCCCACATTACGAGTTGAAAATCATTTTTCAACAATTTAATTTGTTTTGCTGAAATTTGACCGTGAGGTGGACGGAATAAATTACTATCGATATAGTTGGCCGCTTTTTGTACATTCAATAAATAATTCATTGAACTACTACTAA
Source organism: Paludibacter sp. (assembly GCA_049317585.1). Taxonomy (GTDB): domain Bacteria; phylum Bacteroidota; class Bacteroidia; order Bacteroidales; family Paludibacteraceae; genus Paludibacter. Next base: position 1,471 of record JBMOHZ010000479.1, on the reverse strand, counting down.
ATCCTTTGAGGTGGTTGTGGGTGTGATTTCCAGTTTTGTGACCTCTATGTAGAATTTCGTTATAAATGTCGGGGTACTTCGAAACATTTTCACCCACACAAAAGAAAGTTGCTTTCCAGTTGTGTTGATCCAGTATAGCCAGAACGGAAGGAGTTACATCAGGCACAGGCCCATCATCAAAAGTGAGGTAAATCACTTTCGATGATGTTTTTTTGCGCCATAAAACATTTTTTCCAAAAAATGGACGTAAAATACGAGGAAACTGTAAATTCATTACAAATCGGCCCCAACACCTTTGGTGTAACCCATATAAACAGGCAAGTATTTATCCAAAATGCGTTTTTGTTTTTCCTGATCACAGATACGTAAAACCTGATTTAAAACAGCCATATTATGACTAACTCTATTGGCTACGCTATTGCGTTGTACCGAAGTTAGACTCATGTACCAGTTTAAATTCTCAACAGCACCTTTAGCCACCGCCTCCATTATCTCATCCCCTTTTTGACTCTCGCCCAACTTATAGTAATACTCAGCTAGCATGGTCGAAATATAATCGTGTGGCACTGTGCTACCTGGAATCATTTTCTGACAATAATCCAAGGCTTTTAGTGCTTTTGCCGAGTCACCTTCGTTGTACAATGCACCAATAAGTTGCGAGAACATCATACGGTGTGTGCGGCACATACGCATTGTATTTTCGTCGATATACACTTTTGGATCACTAATATTGCCATAACGGAATTTAGTCATCATGTTTTCGTACATTTCCTTGGTATTTACAGTAGAGCCTACTCCTTTTTGACCTACAGGTAAAATCTGATAAGCCAACCCTGTAAGTTCAAAATGATCGCTTAAACCTAAATAATAATCGTCGCCAACCGTTACAGCAAAGTATATAGGTCGTTTCCAATTATTAGTGCGAAGCATTTCAAGTATCATCAACTCGCTTTTTGTAAGTCGGCGTTGTGTTAAATCAATGTTTATCTGTGGAATAATTTCGGCAGCACGTGAGGCTGGCAAAGTTCCTGTTTGAAGTACCTGATTAGCATCTACAGGTAAAAATAATTGTTTTGAAGGAATAAATCCATCGCCTTCCACATCTTTAAACTGTCCGCGTTTCAACATAAAGTCATAAGCCATATTCAAGTCGATTGGCTCTTTAACCTGTTCTTCGACCCATACCACTTCATTTTTACCTGTTACGTAATCGGCTGGAGTCCACGATATAGGTAATGGTGCCGATTTGTAAGCACCGCGTTTCATTTGGTCGATATACCAATCGGTTTGGAGGTAACTCAAGTTACAAACGCGCACGTCTGTGCGGTTACCTTCCACTTCCTGATTGTACCAAAGAGGGAATGTGTCATTATCGCCATTCGAAAAAATAATGGCGTTTGGTTTAATCGATGCCAAGTAATTACCTCCAAAATCACGTGCCACATAACGATTAGATCGATCATGATCGTCC
>JBMOHZ010000478.1:0-1961 GCA_049317585.1 Paludibacter sp. | reverse complement strand
TATATGAAATTGAAGGTGTGGATATTGGTGCGCAAGGCACGTATTTGGTAAAAGTGTGGTCGTATTCTAAACGACCATCTGTAGCCACTGAACAGGCAAAAAAGAATGCCGTTCATGGTATTATATTCAAGGGATTTGTAGGCAGAACGGGTGTTCCAGGTCAACGTCCGCTTACTACCAACGCTAACGTTGAGCAGGAAAAGAAAGAATTTTTTGACAACTTTTTTGCGGATGGTGGCAAATATATGAAGTTTGTAACCGTTTCGGGCGATGGCTCAGTGGCTGCCGAAGACCGTATGAAAGTGGGTAAACGTTACAAAATTGGCGTTATAGTGTCGGTTAATGTTTCCGAACTGCGAAAAGATTTGGAAGCTGCCGGAATTATTCGAAGTTTAAATAGTGGTTTTTAAATTAAATAAAATATGAGAAATACTATAAAATTGGTTGTTGTATTGATAGCCATATTGTCGATAAATAGTATCGATATTCATGCTCAGCAAAGAGAAAATGCTGGAAATTACCCTAAAGAAAGTGAGTGTATAGATGTGGAACTCGATGGTTCCATTACTGTAAAGGCTTGGGGGTCTGGTCGTAACCGTTTTGATGCAGTGGCTCAAGCTAAAAAAAATGCCGTTCGAGATGTGGTGTTTCGTGGAATATACAAAGGCAGTGCCGATTGTAATATGCGTCCATTACTTACCGAAGTGAATGCCGAAACAAAATACGAAGATTATTTTTTCAAGTTTTTTTCGGATAAAATTGGAACCTATAAAGAATATATTTCAGCTCGCGATGAGCGACTGGACTATACCATTTTCCGATCGCGAAAAGGTGGCGACAAAACTTCGACTTATAGTGTAGTTGTACGAGTTTTACGCTCTGAACTTCGTCAAAAACTTATTGCCGATGGCATTTTGAGTAAATAATTAACTACAATAAATCATACAATATGAACAAGATAAAAATATTATTCGCTACACTAATATTGTTTTCAATAAATAATAACATTGTGTTTTCGCAGGCAAAAAAGCCGACATTAATGGTTGTTCCGAGCGACAATTGGTGTATAAAAAATAACTTTACTCGCGATTTCGATAATATGGGTACAAAGATGAAAGTAGCCGATTATAACCGAGCATTGCAAGAAAGTTCAGAGTTGCTATTGGTAATAAGCAAAATAAATGAATTGATGACCGAACGTGGTTTTCCATTGAAAAATATGGAATCGACTTTACGCTCGCTACAAAACCAATCGGCTGAAGATGCATTACTCACAGGTAAATCAGGAGCTGATATAAATGAAAGTCCAATTGATAAGTTGAAAAAAGCGGCAAAAGCCGATATTATAATGCAATTAACATGGACAGTGAACCAAACTGGTCCCAAAAAATCGGTAACATTTAACCTTCAAGGTATTGATGCTTATACGGATAAACAAATTGCAGGTGCTTCGGGAACAGGGCAACCTTCGTTTTCGGCCGAACTGCCTGTTTTGTTGGAAGAAGCTGTATTGGCTCACATCGACAATTTTAATGGTCAACTTCAGAAACATTTCGACGATTTGTTCAATAATGGACGTGAGGTTAGTTTGCGAATTATGACTTTCAGCTCATTTAAAGGAGATCTTGAAACGGAGTTTGAAGGAAAAGAATTGAGTCAAATTATTGAAGACTGGATGGCTGGCAATACGGTTAAAAACAGGTTCAGCACCACCGATGCTACCGAAAATAACATGTTGTTTGAACAAGTGCGTATACCGCTTTACGATGCTAATAACCGTGCTGTAGATACAAGAGGTTGGGCGCGCGACTTGCAAAAAATGTTAGCCGACAAATATAAAATTACTGCCAAACTTATGACTCGCGGACTTGGTCAGGCGCAGCTTGTAATTGGTGAAAAATAATAATTCTAAATAAAAAATTGAATATGAACAAAATTAAATATATGGTTTCGGTGTTTTT
>JBMOHZ010000477.1:0-1963 GCA_049317585.1 Paludibacter sp. | reverse complement strand
GACTCTCTTTATTTTCTGTTGTCAGTCGTCTATTGTCCGTCGTCTTTTTTAAAAATCAATTATATGAAAACACTTACATTAATATTTTTATCACTCATGAGCATTTTAGGAGCTATATCTCAGGAAAATCTTAGTTATCAACTTCCGCCACAATCAATTTTACAATTAGCCGATTATCAGCGTCCACCGTCGGTATCTATGGATACGCGCAAAACGTTTATGTTGCTCAGTTATCGTCCAACTTATAAAACGCTGGATGACCTCAATCAACAGGAAATAAGTTTGGCTGGACTTCGAGTTAATCCTGTTACAAATATAAGTTCGTCGATGAGCTATATTAGCACGCTCAAAATGCGTAAAATGGCCGATAAAGAACCTATTGCATTTGCCGGATTGTCCGAAAATATGCGCATTGCCAATGTGCTTTGGTCGCCCGACGAAACTAAAGTGGCTTTTACCAATACAGTGGCTACTGGCGTGGAGCTTTGGGTAGCCGATTTTAATACTGCCACTGCTCAAAAACTAACTGAAGCAGTTCTCAATGCCAATGTTGGGAATCCTGTAAATTGGTTTCGTGATAGCAAAAGTTTGTTGGTGCGTATAATGCCAGCTAAGCGAGAGGCACTAATTGATGTAAAAAAATCGCTCCCTGCAGGTCCAATTATTTCGGTAAGCGATGGTTCCAAATCGCAAAACAGGACGTATCAGGATATGCTCAAGAACCCTACCGACGAAGCAAATTTTGTAACGCTAACCACCGCCGAACTTTACAAAGTGCAACTGGGTGGAACCAAAAAACTATTCAAAAAGGCCGATTTGTATGTGAATGAAATCATTTCGCCCGACGGTAATTATGTGTTAATTACCACTTTGCAAAAACCATTTTCGTATTTTGTGCCACTTAACCGTTTTCCGCAGACAAATATGGTGTGCGATGCCAATGGAAAAGTTGTAAAAACTATAAATGAAGTACCTTTAAACGAAATTCTACCCAAGGGTTTTATGGCTGTACGCAAAGGAAAACGCTCTATAAGCTGGCGTTCCGACGAACCATCGACCTTGTACTGGGTGGAAGCCTTGGACGAAGGTGATCCTCAAAAAGAAGTTCCATTTCGCGATGCCGTTTACTTAAGCAAAGCGCCTTTCAATGCCGACCCAGTACTGCTGTGTAAAACTACGCTTCGTTATTCCAGAATTGTGTGGGGAAATGCTACAACAGCGGTTCTCAGCGAAGAATGGTACGATACTCGGCAGATGCGCGTTTCGGTTATTAATCCTTCAGCTCCTGAACAAACACCTCGTTTATTTAGTGCGCGTAATTTCCAAGATGTATATTCGGACCCAGGCGATTTTGAAACACAAAAAAATGAATTTGGAAAATATGTAATGACTATCGAAAAGGACAAAGCATACTTGCTGGGCGATGGATTTACCAAAAACGGTCAGTTTCCGTTTATCGACGAATTGAATTTGACTAGCTTAAAAACCAAACGGTTGTATAAGTCTAGTTTGGTGGACAAAATGGAAGAAATTCAGGATATTATCGATGTAAAAAAAGGAGAAGTGCTGGTTCGTATGCAGTCGAAAAACGAATTTCCAAACTATTATATTCGCACTATCAAAAAAACATCGGCTCCAGTACAGATAACGTATTTTAAAAACCCGTTCGAATCAATAGCCGGAGTTCACAAGGAATTGATAAAATACAAACGGGCTGATGGTGTGGAACTTTCGGGAACGCTTTATCTGCCAGTGGGTTACGACCGCAATGCTAAAACACAAAAGTTGCCATTGTTAATTTGGGCATATCCTGCTGAGTATAAAGATAAAAATAGTGCCGGACAAAGTACTGCCAATCCTAATGAATTCACCTATCCGTATTATGGGTCGTTTGTATATTGGGTTACTCGTGGCTATGCTGTGCTTGATGATGCTGCATTCCCTATTGTGGGCGAAGGAAAAA
>JBMOHZ010000476.1:0-1965 GCA_049317585.1 Paludibacter sp. | reverse complement strand
GGTAGGCACTTCCAGCTCCTAAAATAGCTCCAGCCATTACGTCCGACGGATAATGCACACCCAAATTCATGCGCGAATAGCCCACATAGCCAGCCCATGCAAACGAAGGTGCTATTACATACCATTTTGGAAATTTCAGACTCAATGCTGTTGCCGTAGTAAATGCAAGTGAGGTATGTCCGGATGGAAACGATGGTGAGCCACCTGAGTATTCGTCTAGACGTATAAATTCGGTTGGATATGCAATATAAGGACGCTTTCGGTCAATGCTGTGTTTTAAAGAGTAAGTAAGTACCGAGTTAACTCCTAAAGCTGCCGTGGTATAAATGGCACTTTTTAATAAATCATCATCTTTTTTTATCAATGCAATTGTAGCCATAGTAGCTGGAACACCAAAGGCTGTAATGGTGGTAGAATAGGATATTGCACGTGATAAACCTACTGTTTCTTTTACGTTATAAACTTTATGTAAAAGTTCCAAATCTACATTTTGAGCCTTTATTTCAAAAGTAGACACCAAAAATAGGTTGAAAAGCAGAATAATTGTCGTAAATTTGCACATAATTTTATTTTAAAAATCCAAAGGTACGGAAAATTGTGAAAATGCCGTAATTTATAGCTGACAATATGTTGAAAATAGCCCTTGTTGGTCCGGAATCAACCGGAAAATCGGAATTGTCGGTTGCACTAGCAGATTATTTTAATGGTGAATATGTGCCTGAATTTGCTCGCACTTATATGGAGCAATTGGACCGTGATTATACCATGGACGATGTTTGCACCATTGCCCTTAAACAAATTGAAGAGCAGGATGATTTTATTCAAAATAATAGTACAAGTCCTGTTTTTTTTGATACCGAATTGATTATTACCAAAGTATGGTTTGAGTATTTATACAATCAAGTGCCCGATTTTGTGGTGAAGCGTATGAGCAAAAACTATTTTGATTTTTACTTGCTTTGTTACCCCGATTTGCCATGGGAGGACGATCCAGTACGCGAACACGGTGGCGACGAACGTATGTATTTTTACGAATGGTACAAACGTGAAATCGAAAAAACAGGTATTCCTTATGCTGTAATTCAGGGAGTTGGCAATGTGCGAATTCAAAATGCAATTAAAGCGATCAAGCAAATTAATTCATAATTCTTGGCTGCGCCAAGCGGCAAAACCGATAACATAATTGATAATTGATGAATAAGAAACTTTTAGACATAGTAAAAACATTATCCGACATAAACGGATTCAAAGATGTTTGTCATCAACACAACGAACTGACACCAATGCCATCGGTTGATGTGCTCAACGAAATTGTAAAACTTATACGTTCCATTCTATTTCCAGGGTATTTTGGTAATGCTGCCGTTAATTCTAAAACTATGTTATATCACATAGGTGTTAATGTAGATCGGTTGCAATTTTTACTTACTTCTCAAATCAAAGCTGGTTTATCGTTCGACAAAGGAGCCGACGAACAGCCCTGCCCCGAAATTGAACGTCAGTCAAAAGAAAAAGCCATTGAATTTATTGCGGAGTTACCTGCCATAAGAGAGAAATTACACACCGATGTTATAGCCGCTTTTAATGGCGACCCTGCAGCCAAAAGCTTTGGCGAAGTAATTTTTTGTTATCCAGGTTTGCGTGCTATTAGTAGTTATCGCATTGCTAATGCTCTGTTGCAACTCGAAGTGCCACTTATCCCACGCATTATTACCGAAATTGCCCATTCCGAAACCGGAATAGATATACATCCTGGAGCTACTATTGGCGAGTACTTTACCATCGACCACGGCACAGGTGTGGTAATTGGCGAAACGGCCATTATTGGTAAAAATGTAAAAATGTATCAGGGTGTAACATTAGGTGCTAAAAGCTTTCCGCTGGACGAAAACGGAAATCCTATAAAAGGAATTCAACGTCATCCCCGAATTGGAAATGACGTTGTAATTTACTCAAACTCAACTA
>JBMOHZ010000475.1:0-1965 GCA_049317585.1 Paludibacter sp. | reverse complement strand
TTTTCAATAAAAAATTGTAACTTTGCATAGTAATTTTTCAATTTAAAAATAAAACTAAGTCCAATTATGGAAGAGCAAGAAAATCAGTTAAATATCGAACTTTCGGCCGAAATTGCTGAAGGTATTTATTCAAACCTCGCTATTATTTCACATTCAACATCCGAATTTGTAGTCGATTTTGTTCGTATTATGCCCGGAACACCCAAAGCCAATGTAAAGGCGCGCATTATCCTCACTCCCGAGCATGCTAAACGTTTGATGTTTGCATTGCAGGATAATATAGCCAAATTCGAAGCTCAGAATGGAAAAATTATGATTCCTGATAATCAATTTATTCCTCCTATGCCCATGGGATTTGGTGGGGGCGAAGCGTAGATAGTTGACAGTTGATAGTTGACAGTTAGTTGATAGTAAATATTATTCAGAGTATTAATTCAAGATTTTTTTTCATGTCCAAAAAGATATTTATACTAATCAGTTTCGTATTAGTTAATTTAGTGCTGCATGCGCAAGTTAAGTCTGGTGAGCGTTTGGTTTTTGCTGGATCGTACGAGGTGAGTGGGTTGATGACCAATATCGCACAGCTTACCATGTCCACATCGTCGATGCAAACAGCTAAAAATAACTACTTGCATTTAAGGCTCGAAATGGCTACGTTTAATAAGTGGGATAGTTTTTTTAAGATTCGCGATATTTACGAGTCTTATGTTAATCCTACGAGTTTAAAACCAGCACTTTATAAGCGAAGTATTTACGAAGGTGGTTATTCCAAAACCGAGAAATACGCGTTTCAGCCCGATGGTACTACGGTAAAAAGTGTTACAAAGCGTGGTAACCGCGCCGAAACACAAAATACATTTAAAATAGGAACTTCCACCATTGATGTGGTAACGCTTATATATAAATTGCGTTCAACTAATTTTGCAGCTATGAAGCCAGGAAGTGCAGTAGCTTATATACTTGTGTTCGACGAAAAACAACATGCAATATCGGTAAAATATATTGGTAAAGAAACAGTTCAAGCTGGTAATTTAGGCAAAAAAGAGTGCTATAAATTGGCTATTGTGGCCAATACCAATAAACTGAAAGGTAAAGATAAGAATTTGATTTATTTAACTGCCGATGCTAAAAAAGTGCCTGCGCTCATTAAGTTTAGTATACCAGTAGGAGTAGGGCAGTTAACTTTAACCTCGGCATCTGGTATTTAACTTTTAATTTTTTTATAATGAACCGATTTTTAATTATACTATCGCTGGTTTTTGGAGTTATTGGAATTGTATTAACTATATTGCCATTTGGTACGTTGGCACTTATTCCTATAGCATTAGCATTTATATTTGCTTTAATTTCTGTATTTCGCCAACGCGAAAAGTTGTTTCCAAAATTAGTTTTGTTAGTTGTTTTTGCTAATTTTCTGACTGTAATAGGCAAAGAAGTGTTTATCAAGGATGTGGTTGAAGTAGATCAGCAGTTCGAAATAATAAAGCAACAATCAGAGCAAGATGCTCAAAAAGAACTCGAAGGGCTTGAATAATACTGTTTTAAGTATCAAGTTATCCATTTTAAAACAATTTTATTCGGTAATGTTTTGTCAATTCAAAATGAATGTATATCTTTGCAGTCCGAATTTAAAAAACAAAAATAAACATATTAATTAATTCATTATTATGATCGTAGTACCTGTAAAAGAAGGCGAAAACATTGAGAGAGCATTAAAAAAATTCAAACGTAAATTTGAAAAAACCGGTGTAGTAAAAGAACTTCGTCGTCGTCAATGTTTCGACAAACCTTCGGTAGTAAAACGCGACCAAAAAATCCACGCGGTTTACGTTGAAAAAATGCAATTAGGAGAAGAATAGATTTTAATTCTTTCTATTTTCGTTGCAGCTTGGCAGAGTACTTAGATTATTGAATTCTGCAATAATATATACAGTATGAGATGTTAAATCATTTCATGCTGTTTTT
>JBMOHZ010000474.1:0-1967 GCA_049317585.1 Paludibacter sp. | reverse complement strand
CGTAAATCCATTAATCACAGGTATCGAAGAAAATGGCAGGAAGGAAAAATAGTATAATGCCGGCAGTTGGCAGTAGTTTTCATACTCTGCACACTGAGCTTGTCGAAGTGCGCTTTGCTCTTTGCACAATGAAATCTTGTAAAAATGTAAAATGTAGAATGTCCAATGTAAAATGAAATATCCAAAATACACTTACAGCACCGAAGATCAATTGATGTTCTTTGAATTTACCAGCATTGGCCCAAAAGGTAGAGTTAGAAAGATTGTGGAATATTCCCCAACCACTATCGAAAATGTTTATAATCTTGCATTTGGCGATTATGACGAATCAATTGATGGTATCAACGATAAGTCGGTTACGAATAATGGAGATAGCCAAAAAGTTTTGGCAACAGTTGCTTCTACGGTTTATGCATTTACAGGCCGGTACAAAAATGCCTGGGTGCATGCAACCGGAAGCACTACTGTAAGGACAAGGCTTTATCGCATGGGTATTACAAATAATTTGGCCGAAATTGCCGAAGACTTTTTTGTACTTGGACTTAGAAATGACAAATGGGAAGTGTTTTTAATTGGCGAAGATTATGAAGCTTTTATAGTAACACGCAAAAATAGGAGGATTTAATGATGAAGATTGATGAATTAAACAAGGCAAAGATTCCAATCGTTAAAATTGATAAAAAGTTGGAAAGATTCAGAGGAAAGGTATTATTTCCCGAAAAGCTTGCAAGGGCTAATGAGGTTTTATCAACAGTTGGAATACCAGACCTCGAAAAATTGCTAAGGGAAAGTAAAAAAGTAAATGAAGAAAAGTAAGCAGTAGCCAGTCGGCAGTTGGCAGTTGGCACACACTGAGCTTGTCGAAGTGTGCTCTGCGCTTTGCTCTTCGCGCTCTGCTAAACAAACAACGAATTTAAAAATGATCGAATTTAGAGAAAAATATCTTAATCCTTTTACCGACTACGGTTTTAAGAAACTATTCGGGGAAGAACCAAATAAAGATTTGTTGCTCGATTTCCTTAATGAACTTCTCCACAACGAGCAAGGTAGAATTACCGATTTGACCTACCTGAGAAACGAACACCTTGGAAATACTGAGGCCGACCGAAGATCTATTTTTGACCTCTACTGCGAAAATGAAAAAGGCGAGAAATTTATTGTAGAACTACAAAAAACCAAACAAAAGTTTTTCAAGGACAGAGCACTCTATTATTCAACATTTCCTATTCAGGAGCAAGCCAAAAAAGGCGACTGGATTTATGAATTAAAAGCTGTTTACACCATTGCCATTCTCGACTTTGTTTTTGACGACGACAAAAGCGAACCCGAAAAATATCGCTATGACGTTAAACTATCCGACATCGAAACCAACAAAGTTTTTTACGACAAGCTAACATTCATTTATCTCGAAATGCCAAAATTCGACAAGAAAGTCGAAGACCTTGACAACAGGTTTGAGAAATGGCTCTTCGTGATAAGAAATTTGAATCGCTTAGAAAGAATACCCGACAAGTTGCGCGAAAAGATATTCGACAAACTATTTGAAGTTGCCGAAATTGCTAAATTTACCCCCGAGCAAATACAATCATATCAAGATAGTTTGAAAAATTATAGAGACACCAAAGCATCATTAGACACTGCTTTTGAAGAAGGAAAGATGGACGAAAAAAAAGAAGTAGCCAAAGCCGGATTAAGAGAAGGTTTACCCATTGATTTGATAATGAAACTTACAGGTCTTACAAACGAAGAAATAAAAAACCTGTAATATGGATTATCATCATTTAATAGAAAGAAGAAAAGAAAGAATGGAAGATTGGAATATAGGAAGATTGGAATGTTTGAAGAATGGAAGAATGGAAATTGGCCACTGGCAACTGCCCCCTGCCAAGTTCCCTCTGCGCTCTGCAAAACAAACAACAAACAACAAACAACAAACAACAAACAACAAACAACAAACAACAAACAAC
>JBMOHZ010000473.1:0-1981 GCA_049317585.1 Paludibacter sp. | reverse complement strand
TGTTGGAAACCGGCCATTGCAATGGCGTTGAAAGTATTTCCGCTTTGTTTCAAAATGCCAATTCCCCATGGAGATGTGATAACCATTTCGGCTCTACCATCGCCATCGAAATCTGCTACATAGTTAAAACTGTTATCTTTTGTGTTAAGAAACCATTGACCAAAGTTAGTACCATTTGGCATCATCAATGATGGTTGAAGTATATTGCCATTCAATTCCAATAAGCCAATACCCCAAGCACTGGAAATTACTATTTCGGCTTTACCGTCTCCGTCAAAATCCCCAACTGGTCCTATTTTATTATTGGCTGAATCCAGCAACCAATTACCAATATATGCTCCGGTGTTTACCGAACATAAACTAACAAGGGAATTACCCTGAAATTTTAAGATTCCAATTTTATTTTGACTGCTTACCAAGATTTCGGCTTTGCCATCGCCATCAAAATCACCTACGCTTTCAAATCTGTCTGTTGCAGTATTGACCACCCAATCTCCAAAGTGCGTACCATTGGCTGCAATGGCAATTGTTGTAAGGGTAGCACCGCTAAATTTGAGAATTCCTATCCCCCACGGAGATGTAACCAAGATTTCACTCTGTCCATCACCATCAAAGTCACCTACCAAAGTAAAAAAATTATCGGTTGTATTTAAAAGCCAATTACCTAAGCGAGTACCATTGGGAGAAAGCATTAATGAGGTAAAGTTATTGTTATTGTATTTTATTATTCCAATGCCCCAGGGACTTGAAATAAGGATTTCTTCTTTACCATCACGATCGAAATCAGCTGCATGCAAAAACTTATTATCAGCTGTGTTTAAAACCCACCCACCAAGCCGCGTGCCAGTTTGAGCCATTGCTATTGATGACAATATGCCATTTGCAAATTTCAGAATTCCAATTCCCCATGGACTCACAGAGAGGATTTCAGATCTTCCATCGCCATCAAAATCTGCTTTAACTCTAAAATAGTTGTCACTTGTGTTTAATACCCATCCCCCTAATTTTGAACCATTGGGTGACATTGTTTGAACTGCAAAATTGTTTTGGGCTAAGTTGAGAATTCCTACACCCCAGGGACTCGTTGTCAGAATATCCGCCTTGCCATCACCAGTGAAATCATTTTTCATTTTTTTAGTAGTTTTAAAATTAATAGAAAAGCAAATTACAATACAATTAAAATCAGCATAACAATTAGATTAACTAATAGTTTAATTGTCCTGTAATTGAAATAAACATCTTAATTGATTGTTGAAGTAAATATTATGTCAAAGTACTTTTTGCTTGAGACAGAAAACAACTTGGTTATGAATCGGTTTCAAAAAAACCAAAATATTTAAAAAAACTGCCTTCTCTTCTGAAGAAGACAGCTTTTCAAAACAAAGATTAAATCTTTCAGTTTGTATCTGCGTGCTTTACCGATGCTTTTAAAATTAATATGGTTTATTTGTTCCCTGTAACAGCCACATCCTCGAATAAGTATGATCTTTACTCTGTCCTGTCGGTACAAAACTCGTTACTTCAAGCTTAGCTACTGCTGCAGTGTAATTAACTAAGTATTTAGGATCCTGACTCGGTACAGGATACATAAAACGCAAAGGCGCAGCTGCCCCATATTGCGTAGCCGGGCCGGTTTTTAGAAGTGGATATCCAGTGCGGCGCCAATCGAACCAGGCTTCAACATTCAACCACAAAGCGACCCATTTCTGTCCGATAATGCGTTCCAATTTATTTGTGGCATTAACATAACTAACTTTGGGACTGTTGTAATAGGTGTTAAAACTAAAACCACCAGTACCATCAGCAATGCCCCACCTTTTCATAGAAGCCAAAATACCATTTTTGTAATGAGTTTCTGGGTCTGTAGCCGAAAAACCTCCGATTTGTGCTGCCTCGGCTAATATAAACTCAACCTCGCTGTACATCATCAAATCCATTCGGATATAGGTCTCAGTATTTGCGCGGTACCTGGAATGTAGCC
>JBMOHZ010000472.1:0-1983 GCA_049317585.1 Paludibacter sp. | reverse complement strand
TGAATTGCTTCAGAGTGTGTTAAATAGGCTATTTTTTTAACCTGATTCGTCAATCCATTTTTATCAATTTCTTCGAAAACAGAGAAGTCAGTTTTGCCAACTAAACGAATAATTAAATCGGCTTTAAATTGCTCATTTTCATTACATAATTCAGCTAAAACTCTCCAAAGTATTTTCGGATTACGAGCAGCATTTAATGTACCAATATGCGACAATGAAAACTTTTCGTCAAGCTTAACTTGCTTAGTAGTTGTATCGTCAACGTCGTATCCATTTGTAATTACTTCCAATCGTTGAGGCTTTAAAAGCTCAAATTCATCCTTCATACCATTTGAAACAACTAATACAGCATCAGCATGTTGAACAACTTTTCGCTCCAAAGTATGATGCAATTTATCAGCTAAAAAAGTAAGATTTAAATCAGCATAAAAATCGATATTAGTCCAAGGATCGCGGAAATCGGCAATCCATTTCAAAGCAGGCATTCGCTTTTTTAAACCCAAGCCAATTAAATGCATGGAGTGAGGTGGGCCAGTAGTAATGATAGTATCTATTTTATTATCAACAAGATAATTTGAAATAAATTTAACAGATGGGCGTATCCAAAAACAGCGTGGATCAGGAATCAGGAAATTTCCACGAATCCAAATTGAGAGTTTTTCTTTCCAACCGGCTTTTTTATTTTCCGAAATAAATCCTGCATTAATTTTCTCGCCTTTTTTACCAAATAAGTTACGATAAATATTATAAGGCTCCCAAATTGGTTCTTTCAGAATAGTTATATCTGCTGGAATATCTTTTGCAAACGATAAATCTTCCGAAGGATATTCAGGATTGGCAGGTGCATAAATCACAGGTTCCCAACCAAAATTACGTAAATACTTGGTAAATTTCACCCAGCGTTGTACACCTGCACCACCACTCGGAATCCAGTAATACGTAATAATGAGAACTTTTTTCATAAATAAAATAATGCTAACTGATAGAATTTCTGTACCATTTTACACAAAATTATGCAAAGATATAAAATTCGGTCGGAATTAAAAGCATTTATTATTTATTCCCAATCGGTTGTTGGTCGGCAAGTACACATTAAATTTCTATCGCCAAAAGCATTATCCACGCGAGCCACATTCACCCAAAATTTATTTTCGGCAACCCAATCGGTTGGGTAAGCTGCCGTTTTTCGAGAATAAGGATGATTCCAATTATCATCAACAATTGTATATTCTGGATGAGGAGCATTCAGCAACACATTGTCAGTTTTGTCCGCTTCACCATTTTCAATAGCTTTAATTTCGGCATAAATTTGTAACATGGCTTCCGCAAAACGATCCAATTCAGCTTTCGATTCACTTTCGGTAGGTTCAATCATAAGCGTTCCGTGAACAGGAAACGACAAGGTTGGCGCATGAAAACCAAAGTCCATCAATCGTTTAGCAATATCCGTCTCTGTTACACCCGAACTTGCCTTAAAATTACGACATTCCAATATCAGCTCATGTCCTACCCTACCATTTTCGCCTTTGTAAAGCGCTCCATACGATTCGTTGAGCAATGCAGCCAAATAATTAGCATTTAAAATGGCATATTTTGTTGAAGCAGTTAAGCCTTCTTCGCCCAACATGCGGATATAGCCGTATGTTATTGGCAAAACACCTGCACTACCATAAGGTGCTCCTGCCACCGTATTTTTTCCAAAAGTAGTGCTTGGCAAAAATGGCTTTAACGCTTCGGTTACACAAATTGGACCAACGCCTGGACCACCACCACCATGAGGAATGGCAAAAGTCTTGTGTAAATTCAAATGGCAAACATCAGCTCCAATAGTCCCAGGATTAGTTAAACCAACCTGTGCATTCATATTGGCACCATCCATATACACCTTACCGCCACAGGAGTGAATCACATCACACATTTCTTTAATAGTCGATTCAAAAATACCGTGAGTCGACGGATAGGTAATCATACAGCCCAACAAAT
>JBMOHZ010000471.1:0-1985 GCA_049317585.1 Paludibacter sp. | reverse complement strand
CTCACCACGCATTCCTTCCATCGAATGAATTAAAGCTGTTTCCTCGCCACAAACAAATGCACCAGCACCAAAACGCAATTGAATATCGAAACTAAAAGTACTTCCTAAAATATTTTCGCCTAACAAACCTAAATCACGAGCTTGTGCAATGGCTTTTTGTAAACGCTGTATAGCCAATGGATATTCGGCTCGTATATAAACCAACCCTTTGGAACCGCCAATAGCAAACCCACAAATGGCCATGGCTTCGATAACCGAATGCGGGTCACCTTCCAGAATAGCACGGTCCATAAATGCTCCTGGATCGCCTTCGTCGGCATTACAAACCACATATTTTTGGTCTGCTTCCACCTTACTAGTAATTTCCCACTTCAATCCTGTAGGGAAACCACCTCCACCACGACCGCGAAGTCCTGATTTTTTGATGATATCAATGGTTCGCTGCGCATCAAGTTCAGTAAGCACCTTACCTAAAGCCTGATACCCATTTTGTATAAGGTATTCGTTGATATTTTCAGGGTTAATTACACCACAATTACGCAAAGCAATACGTTTTTGTTTTTTGTAAAAATCCATGTGCTCCGAGTCGCTTACACGCTCGCTTGTAACAGGATCTTTAAACAATAGGCGCTCAACTTTTCCACCACCCACAATGTGTTGGTCAATAATTTCACGAGCATCGTTTGGTGTAACCTCTGTATAGAAGGTATTGTCGGGGAGAATTTTTACGATAGGTCCTTTTTCGCAAAATCCAAAACAACCTGTAGATGTTACTTCTACATTGTTGCTCAATCCTTTATCGTTGATAATTCGCTTTAGTTTTTCGTCTAAAGCAATACTTTGTGCAGCATGGCAACCCGTTCCTCCGCAGACATGTACATGTTGTTTAAACTTGGCCTTTTCGGCTTCAAGCACTTTTTTCATGTAAACAAGTTCCGGCAAAGATTTTACTTTTGTCATAATTTGCTTTGTTTTTTAGTTTTATATAAATATGAGAGATATTGTGTTACTTAGTTGAAGTAAAAACCTGCATAAAAAACAATTTGGACTACCAATTACAAGCAGGGAAAGTAAGGTTATTGCTAAACTTTTAATACATTATATATTTGATTATCAATAACATGATTCAATTCTGATTTCGTGTACAAAGTTACGATATTTTTTTCAATTACAGAAATTTTTCTTTAATTAAACATAAAAAAAACCGATTAAAAAATGCATTGAGATAATACTTCCTCAAACAGTTCTTAATCGATCTTTTGTCTTTATTCTTGGTTCTTTATTCTTGGTTCTTTGTTCTTTGTTCTTTATTCTTGGTTCTTTGTTCTTTATTCTTTATTCTTCTTAAACCACTTCCCCAATCAGCGTTGCCGACGAAGCCGAAACAACTTTCACATGTATAAATTCACCAATCTTTCGACCTTCGCGTGGAAATATAACTACTTTGTTTTGCGAGGTTCGTCCGAAAAGTTGTTCGTTAGATCGTTTCGAAAATCCTTCGACCAATACTTCAAAAGTCTTTCCAATATCATTCTGATTACTTTGGTTGGCAATTTCGTTTTGCAACTTGATTATCTCGTCTAATCTTCGCAGTTTAACCTCCTCGGGTACATTATCTTCCATTCGTTTTGCCGCTACAGTGCCAGGACGTTCGGAATATTTAAACATAAAAGCCATATCAAATTTCACTTCGCGCATTAAGTTGAGTGATTCTTGATGATCTTCTTCCGTTTCGTCCGAAAAACCACAGAAAATATCCGTACCAATTGCAATATCTGGTATTAAACGGCGCATGGTAGCAACACGGTTGAGATACCATTCACGCGTATATTTACGGTTCATCAATTGAAGTATTTTATTGCTACCCGATTGTACAGGTAAGTGTATAAACCGACAAATATTGGGATAGTTGGCTATCACTTCAATAGTTTCGTCGGTCATATCCTTAGGGTGGGGCGAAGTAAATCGTATACGCATTTCGGGAA
>JBMOHZ010000470.1:0-1988 GCA_049317585.1 Paludibacter sp. | reverse complement strand
AAATAAATTGCAGTTGTTGGTTAAAATACAAACCAACAACTGCAATCGGTAATTTATTTTTTGATGAATTTTTGATTTACAATTTGTCCGTCTTTCATCGACAAAGAAATGATATACTGACCATTGCTCATTTCGTTCAAGTCAATTACGCGTTCCAATGCATTAACAGTTACATTTTTAATTGTTTGACCCACTAAATTTGTAATTTTAATTGCATTAATTTCGCTTTGAGCGCTAATTGATAATGTACTTGTAGCTGGATTTGGATAAATACGAACTAATTTGTCGGTTGTATTTGATAAGCCTGTTGTAGCATCAGTATAAAAATAAAGATTATCAAAATAGAATGTACCATTCAAATTCCAAAATCCAATTTGGTTTACGTTAGCTAAATTAGCGTTTAATTCCGATAAAGTTACATCAACCGAATTCCATTGATTTGCTGTAAGTGTTATACCATTTTTCATTTTGTCAGCTCCATCAGTTACTCCTAACGACATAGAAGCCAAAGTTGTTGGATAAATATCAACATGCAATTTTGTCATTGCACTTACATCTAGTGGTTTTGCTGCAAATTCAAATCCAAAACAACAAATTGATACATTTTTAGTGGCTTCGTTACCGCCAAGCATAGTTGCAGTGAACGTATTTCCATACCAATTTTGTCTTGAAACAGTCAAATTAGTATATGTGTCGCTATAAGCAGAGATTACATTTGCTGCAGCTACTAAAGGAGTTGGAGCAGCAGGAATACCCGATAAAGTGGTTGCCTGCACAACTATTGGACTAATGGATGAAGTGTTTCCAGTTGCATCTTTTGCTGTTACCGAAAAATTGTAGGCGGTAGAAGCGGTTAAGCCACTTATAGTTACTGTTTTTTGAACACCAGAAGTGCCTATCGAATTAACAACTGTAGGGCCTGAACCATACGAAATACTATAACTTACCAATCCTGAGTTGTCAGTAGCATTTAACAAAAGCTGTACTTCGTCGGCTGTAATTGTTCCTGCAGTAGCTGAAAATGCAGTTGGTGCTTCGGTATCTGCCACAACGTTTTCGTTGTAGAAATAAAGATTATCTAAATAAAATGTTCCATTGAGATCCCAAAAACCGATTTGATTTATAGCAGCAAGATTTGCGCCTGTTAAATCAGATAACAAAATGTCGATTGAATTCCACTGTCCGGCTGTTAAAGCAATACCCGATTTTTTAAATTCACCACCACCTGTTACACCAACTGTAAATGAAGGTAGAGATTCTGAATAAATATCAACGTGCAATTTAGTCATTGCACTAACATTAATTGGTTTATCAGTAAATTCGTAACCAAAACAGCAGATTGAAGTATTTTTTAATGCCTCATTACCTCCCAAAGAAACTGTTGTAAATGTATTTCCATACCAATTTTGCATTATAGTTGGCAAGTTTGTATAAGTGCCACTATAAACCGACATTACATTTGCAGCATTCACTGTAGGATTTGTTACACTTGGGAAAGCACTAGTTGTAGCAGAAACAACTTGTGGATTATTTGCAGCAGCATTGTTACTGCCATCTTTAGCTGTTACCGAAAATGAGTAAGCAGTTGAGGCTGTTAAACCAGTAACTACATACGATTTTTGAACACCTGAAGTTCCTGTTGTAGTAAGAGTAGTAGTTCCGTAAGTAATTGTATAACCAATTGAACCCGAGTTATCAGTAGCATTTAACAATAACTCAACACTCGATGGAGTTACTGTACCTTTTGTAGCTGAAAAAGCAGTTGGGATTTCAGTATCAGCCACAACAGCACCACAAGTAGCATCAAAAGGAACTGAAAATGTGTTAATCATCCAGTTTCCACCCATTGTAACTTTACTCCAAAGTAATTCAATCGACACATTGGCTGGAGCTGTAGTCCAAGTAAGTGTACGTTTAAGTTTACCAGCTACCGAAGCATCAGCAGCCGAAATAGTAGCACCACTACCACCGTTAACCAATAATAAGTC
>JBMOHZ010000469.1:0-1989 GCA_049317585.1 Paludibacter sp. | reverse complement strand
TCCTCTTTTGGTTCTTCATTACGTACAAGATCAATTGTACTTTCTTTGCGTATAACTAGTCCATCATATGTTTTTCCGGTAACTACAAACTTGTATTTTCCTTTCTGATTTCCGCCTAATATGGTGTTTCCTGAAATACTTTCCTGATTTCGAGTATAAGGTCCAAAGTGTTGTGTAACGCCTTTTTCGTCGGTTGCTTCTACATTCCACGAAGTGAGAGCTTGCTTTTTATCCGATTTTACGTTGAAAAGTATCCGACTGTCGAGAGGGTCGGCCTGAACTACTTCAATTTGAAGCGGTAATAGTAGTTGTGTTGAAGTAGCTGTAATATCTACTCTACGATCACCTTCGCGCAACATGGTCAGGTAATTTTTTCCGCCTGGTAATTCGGACGGATGTAAAGGTTGATTGCGACCTTCGGTGGTAATTCGTATTGGTCTAATACCAAATACATCCACCAAATATCGTTTTACACTTTCGGCATATTCTTTTCCCATTTCAGGTCCATCGCCTGCCGATGAGCCAGTAAGTGTAACTAAAACTGTTGGATTTTGTCCCAAACGATACCCTACAATATTAATAATATTATAATAGACTTTCATTTGACGTGCCGAACGACCAACCTGGTCTTTTGGGTCGCCTGTACGAAGCTGTTCTAATTCAAAAGCAGCAGCTTGAGTTGTATTCATTCGTACATATCGTTTTGGTATTTCGGAAGAACCAGCTTCGAAAAACACATAATTACGCAAAGGGAAAGCCTCGTTAATTTTTCGTTTCACAGGTATTGTTAGCGGTGCACGAACTGTAAATTTCACTTCGTTATCGGTGGTTGACAGCGCATTTTCTTGTTTCGTTAAAGGAACTTCGGCTGCGGGAGTCACAGATGGTTTTTTCTCTACTAATGGCGATGCCAACTTTTCAGGTTCTTTTTCGTTCACTTTACCTGTGCCAAATTTCAGTGCCAACCCTACACGAACTGTTGATAATGACCAACTTTCGATATAGCGCGGCGCTTGTCCGAAATAGGGATGATACGAAATAAAAGGCGAAAGTGCAACCTGTGTAGCACTATTCCATGCCGACAGTTGAATATCGTAACCAATTCCAATATGTGTTGAAAAAACATGCTGACGCACGTTGCTGAACTCACCTTCGGAAGTTGTAAAAAGATTTCCGTTGTTTTGATCAAAAGTATATGCAAAACCTTTATTTAGATTATAACCATATGAACCACCCAGGAATGCATAAAAATTTGGTCCGAATGGCGAAATTCGTATACTCGGTTGAATAGTAGCGTAACTCAAACCCGTTTTCAGGTCCTCGGGGCAATTGCAAGGCGATTCGACTTGCGTAAATGCACCACCGCGACCATCGTAGCCAAGGTTAAGCATAAGTCCTACCACCGGAATCGGACGATATTCGAGCAACAGCGATGCAAAACCACCAACACCCGAACCTTCGTGAAAAGCGGCAGGAGCCATAAGTGTTGAATTCAACGTTTGCGTAGTTCCGGTATACATATTGTAATTGGCAGCTCCTGAAACCCCCAACCAAAATTTAGGTTGGGTGCGGAGTTCTTCTTGTGCCGGTAATGTTGCGGCTAAGCCAATCAACACTAGTGATATAGATAATATTCTTTTATTCATGATTTTATAAATTTGATTGATAATTAATGAATCTATTTGCGCTTATTTGCGTCATTTGCGTTCTAAATCCTATGGTTTTGTAACGACGTTAGAATCCAATGTAACAGCTCCTATGCGTGTAAGCGCACGACCCGTCAGACTTGCTCCAGTAGTTAATGTAATCGACTGATCGGCCAATATATTTCCGAAGAAAATAGAATTTGTACCCAAGGTAGCCGAACTACCCACCGACCAATAAATGTTTTTGGCTTTAGCACCGCCTGCTAACACAATACTTGTTCCAGCATCGGTAATCAAGGTTGAGCCCATTTTGAATATCCACACCGCATTTGGATTTCCGCCC
>JBMOHZ010000468.1:0-2004 GCA_049317585.1 Paludibacter sp. | reverse complement strand
AAAACATAAAAGTGGGAAAAGGCGAAATCAAATTTGATTTTGTAACCCCGACCGATCGCATTAATGAAGTTCGCTTGGGCGTACCCGTTATGATAAATGTGGAAAATAGTGTGGTAGCTATGGCTTTAGCATGGTTAAATGGTGTGACAGCCGAAGAACTACGTGTGGGAATTTCGTCTTTTTCGGGCATTTATCGCCGTTTCAATATCGTTTATAAATCAGACAAGGTAGTATATATGGACGATTATGCCCATCACCCAAGTGAGTTAAATGCCAGCATTTCATCCATTCGTGCCTTGTACCCCGACCGTAAAATTACAGGCATTTTTCAACCGCACTTGTATACCCGCACGCGCGATTTTGCAGCCGATTTTGCCAGTGCTCTTTCAAAATTAGACGAGTTAATACTACTCGACATTTATCCAGCGCGCGAATTACCCATCGATGGTGTAAACTCCGAAATGATTTTACGCAACGTAATTTTGGAACACAAAACATTGTGTTCCAAAGAAAACTTACTGACATTGCTAAAAGATAAGGACCTTGATGTTTTAGTAACTTTTGGTGCTGGCGATATCGATAAATTTGTACCACTGATTAAAAAACAATTGAAAAACGGGAATTGAGAATTTAAAAACGAAACTTTTTTTATACGACCGTGCAAACAAAAATGTTTATTTTCTAAACTCTCAAAAATCCAAACTCATAAACCTGAGGTTGTAGCTTTTCGCTCAGTGATTTATAGGCGGTATCGAAAGACTTGAAACTTATCGGTGGAAAATCGCCACTGGCATTGCGGGCTTGTAAGGCTTTACGAATTTGATACCAACCCACATCGGAGCGATTCAGTTTCAGTTCATCGCGCACGGAACGAACATCGGTATGAGCAAAATAAGCTTGCCAAAGGGCTTTTCCTGCTTCTAATACAGTTAGAGCCTCTGTCGAAAAGACTTTATCTTCCATATATTGCACCATAAAATCGGATTCAAACCTATCGGGTGCGCCCACTTCTTCTTCGGTGAATGTAATAAAATGATTAACAATACTCCACTTTTTGCCATTCCATTCCAAATCATTGGCACTTGCTGTCAGGTTGCTTCCATTAAACAGCATCCACACCAGACAATCGGTTTTAAATTCTTCGGTAAGTTCGCCAGTTGGTTGCAGAAATTGGTCACGGTCGTTAAGCCAAGTGGGTTTGATAACTCGGCGAACAGTAAAAATTATAGCTGCTTGCCAAAGATTATCTTTCGTTATATAAAATCCTCCACCAGTATTATAAACAGAAGATAAAACTGCAGTTTGTTGACTTGAATGCTGCACATCGTTACCATTACTCAATAAATACCCAATAGCTGAATCAATCCATTGTGTAACTTTTGCTTTATCAGTTCGTGGAGAAACAGCATTTTTAAGTGGAATATTTATGCAATTTGTTTTTAGTCTATTAAGCCATGAATTAAGAAAAATAATGTTTGGTAAATTATAATAAGTTTTTTCACCGATAGCAATAGAATTTTTATCTAATACCTCTAATGATATTTCAATTATTGACGTTTTACTTAAAGCATTTTGATTTGTTTTCCAAACTAAAAAACCAATTGGGAAATTGCCATTTAATCCATCGAAGGCTTTACTATGTACTACATAACCTCCTAAATATTTTACATTCCAAATTTCTCTGAATTTTTCAAAATTAGGAGCATTGACATATTTAAGAGTACTAAACATTGCAATTGTTGCATTTGGAATCTCTATTGCTATTCTCGCAACAAACTGTGTAAACAATTCACGTTTTGCATAACCAAAATCTTCCATACTATTAGAGATCTTTGTTTTGGATACATCCTTTTTACCGTCAATATGAGTTTCAGCACTAACATTATCTGCATTTGTCGCTTCCGCATACGGCGGATTTATCAGCACCAAAATCTTTTTTCCTTCAGCAATAGCTTTTCGCAGACTTTCAGGGACTTTGTTGGTAAGCGAGTAATCGATGCGTCC
>JBMOHZ010000467.1:0-2009 GCA_049317585.1 Paludibacter sp. | reverse complement strand
TTAGGCTTGCCACAATAAAAGACAGCAATAAAATTTACGAGTTATACAAGGAGGTGAGTAAAACTACGGGGGGCATTGCAAGAACAAATAATGAAATAACAGAAGATTACATTTATACATTTACAACCAAAGCAATGAATACAGGTCTTCAATTTGTGGTAGATAATATCCAAGAAGGGACTATTGTTGGCGAGATTCATTGTTATAAACTAGAACCTAAAGTTTTTAGCCATATTTTCAGTGATTTGACAATCGTTATTCATCCCTCATTTCAAGGATATGGTCTCGGGAATGAATTATTTAAAACCTTATTAAACACAGTTAAATATGAATTGAAAGATATTCTTCGAATAGAATTAATTGTAAGAGAATCAAATAAAAAAGCAATTTTGTTTTATGAACATTTGGGATTTAAAAAAGAAGGTAAATTATTAAATCGCATAAGGTCAGGAAAAGAAAACTTTGAAGCTGATATACCTATGGCTTGGATGAATGAGAATTTCGTTCCCTAAAAATCATGTAAAATCGACCAGTTTATCGGTGAGCTTTAATTTTCACCGGCAGTAGTCTGGATACATTCGGCTAGCCTCTGATGCGAAATTTACGCTATAACGAGCGGGCGATTGATTTAAAAAACTAACAAATCAATTCTTTAAATAGTTTAGAAATGTGATAATTCTACTAATTTTTATATGGATAATTCGATTAAAATGCGATAAAAATTACAACTTGAAACTTGGACTGTTTTAGTTCATTTTGTTGATATCTTTTTCTGTTTTTAAGGCTGTCTTTCGGACTTTTAAAGTAACTTTGTTGCCCATAAAAATCATTTAAATAGCACACTATAATGAAAGATATGCTGCAAAACCGACACATTGGTATTTCGGAAAATGAAGAGGCACTTATGCTCGAAAAAATTGGTGTTTCATCGCTCGAAGAGCTTATAAATCAAACCATTCCTGCTGATATTCGTTTGCAATCAAACTTGGAACTTCCCGATCCACTCTCTGAACTACAATATGCAAAACATATCGCAAACCTGGGTTCTAAAAACAAACTTTTCACATCCTATATAGGTCAGGGTTGGTACAATACGGTTTTACCAGCTGTAATTCAACGTAATATTTTCGAAAATCCATCGTGGTACACGTCTTATACGCCTTATCAGGCCGAAATTTCGCAAGGTAGACTCGAAGCATTGCTTAATTTTCAAACAGCAGTGTGCGATTTTACTGGAATGACATTAGCCAATGCATCACTCTTGGACGAAGCAACAGCCGCTGCCGAAGCCATGACCATGATGTACAACCTTCGCAGTAGAGATCAGGTTAAATCGGGCGTATGCAAATTATTTGTTGATAAAAATGTTTTTCCGCAAACCTTAGCCGTACTTAAAACGCGTGCCAATGTGCAAGGTATTAAACTAGAAATTGGAAACTGGGAAGTTGCAAAAATTGATTCAACTTATTTTGGGGTGTTGGTTCAATATCCTAATGGCAACGGAAATGTGGAAGATTATAGCAGTTTTACAGCTGCTGCACATGATGCAAACTGTAAAGTGGCTGTGGCTGCCGATATTTTGAGTTTGGCACTGCTCACACCTCCGGGCGAATGGGGTGCCGATATTGTTTTTGGTTCAACGCAACGTTGGGGAATTCCGATGAATTATGGTGGACCAGCTGCGGCATTTTTTGCAACACGCGAAGAATTTAAACGCGATATGCCCGGACGAATTATTGGTATAAGTAAGGATGTAAATGGCAAACGCGCGTTGCGAATGGCGCTTCAAACACGCGAACAACATATTAAACGCGAGAAAGCAACCTCGAATATTTGTACTGCACAAGCTTTATTGGCCACTATGGCAGGTATGTACACGGTGTATCATGGTGCCAATGGTATTAAAACCATTGCAGAGCGGATACATGCATGCGCCACTTATATAAACGAAATTTTACCAGTATATGGTTATTCGCAAGAAAATGAGAATTTCTTTGATACACTCAAAA
>JBMOHZ010000466.1:0-2027 GCA_049317585.1 Paludibacter sp. | reverse complement strand
GCTTTTGGTTGCAATACCACCATAATACTTTCACCGACTTTGCGGTCTTCCAGCGCTTGCCAAAGTTCTTCGGTGATAAATGGCATAAATGGATGCAATACTTTCAATAGCGAATCGAAGAAACCAAGTGTAGCTTCGTAGGTTGTGCGGTCAATCGGTTGCTGATAAGCCGGTTTGGCCATTTCCAGATACCACGCCGAAAACTCATCCCAGAATAGTTTATAAACTGCCATCAAAGCTTCCGACAAACGGTATTTTGAGAATAAATCATCAATTTCAATCAATGTTTTGTTGAGTTGAGCTTCGAACCATTTCACGGCCATACGCGCCGATTCAGGTTGTTCAATATCGGCTACCTCCCACCCTTTTACGAGGCGGAAAGCATTCCAAATTTTATTATTGAAGTTACGACCTTGTTCGCAAAGGCTATCATCGTAAGGCAAGTCGTTTCCGGCAGGCGAAGTCAGCAACATACCCAAACGTACCGCATCAGCACCATAATGTGCAATCAAATCCAGTGGATCGGGCGAATTACCCAATGATTTGGACATTTTACGACCCAATTTATCGCGAACAATACCGGTCAGATATACATTTTTGAACGGCATTTCGCCTTTATATTCGTATCCGGCAATGATCATACGTGCCACCCAAAAGAACAAGATTTCAGGAGCAGTCACCAAATCATTGGTTGGATAATAATATTTAATATCTTCATTTTCGGGATTGTTGATACCGTCGAAAACCGAAATAGGCCACAACCACGACGAGAACCATGTGTCCAAACAATCTTCGTCCTGACGCAAGTCGTCAATGGATAATGGATAGTTGACAGTTGCCAACGCTTTTTGGTACGCTTCTTCTTTTGATAAAGCTACCACAAAACCACCCTGAGGTAGAAAATAAGCTGGAATTCGGTGTCCCCACCAAAGCTGACGCGAAATACACCAGTCTTTCACGTTTTCCATCCAGTGACGATAGGTGTTTTTAAATTTGGCAGGATAAAGTTGGATGTCGTCGCTCATAACCGCTTCTAAAGCCGGTTTTGCCAACTCTTCCATTTTCATAAACCACTGCATCGACAGTTTGGGTTCGATAACAGCGTCGGTACGCTCTGAGCAGCCTATTTTATTGGTATATGGTTCTGTTTTTTCGAGCAAACCAGCCGCTTCCAAGTCTTTTTCTATTTGTTTGCGAACATCAAAACGGTCCAGTCCTGCATATTGCGCACCATGTTCGTTTAGCGTACCATTATCATTGAAAATATCAATCGAATCTAAACCATATTTCTTACCTAACATATAATCGTTCACATCATGTACCGGAGTTACTTTGAGGCAACCAGTTCCGAATTCAATATCCACATAATCATCTTCAATTATCGGAATGACGCGGTTAATCAATGGCACAATTACCTTTTTGCCTTTTAAATGCGCATTTTTCGGATCGTTCGGGTTGATACACATAGCGGTATCGCCCATGATAGTTTCAGGACGCGTAGTTGCTACAACAGCATAACCCTCTTCGCCTTCAATTTTATAGCGCAGGTAAAAAAGTTTACCTTGTTGTTCTTTAAAAATTACTTCTTCGTCCGACAGTGCTGTCAACGCTTTTGGATCCCAGTTTACCATGCGCACTCCGCGATAAATAAGGCCTTTTTCGTATAAATCAGCAAATACTTTCAATACGCTTTCGGAACGTGGTTCATCCATCGTGAAAGCCGTACGATCCCAATCGCACGAAGCACCGAGTTTTTTCAACTGTTCCAGAATAATTCCACCGTGTTTGTGTGTCCAGTCCCAAGCGTGACCTAAAAATTCGTCGCGGGTCAGGTCGGTTTTCTTGATTCCTTCAGCAGCCAATTTACCCACTACTTTTGCTTCGGTAGCAATAGAAGCATGGTCGGTTCCCGGAACCCAACAAGCGTTTTTGCCCTGCATACGCGCCCGGCGAACCAATACATCCTGAATGGTATTGTTGAGCATGTGCCCCATGTGCAACACACCGGTTACATTTGGCGGAGGGAT
>JBMOHZ010000465.1:0-2042 GCA_049317585.1 Paludibacter sp. | reverse complement strand
CATTATAGGTCATTGTTTCTTCCCACTTGTACTCGCTGTTGGCATAATTGGTGGGCCTGAACCCTGTACCCCAAGGTGAAGGAACGGCAGCTAAGGTTACAAAATAGCCACCGGCATCGCCCTGATTTCCGGTCAACCCAGCTTCGAAACGAAATTTAAACTCCTCTAATTTAATTTGTTTCTTGAAATTTTGCAAAAATGGTTCTTCGCCAACACGCCAAGCTACTGAACCGGAAGGAAAATAGCCCCAGCGATTTTTGGGAGCAAAGTTTGGCGATCCGTCTGCACGCAATGTTGTTTGCAAAATATACCTATTCAGGAATGAATAATTAATTCTACCCAAATACGACTCCATAGCCCATTGTCCTAAATAGCTGTTGGCTATCGATGTTTTTAAGTCACCGGCACTCAGTTCAGATATAGCATTGCTTACAAAGTTTTCTCTGGAACCCGACAATCCACCATACCATCCTTCCATTGCTTCATGCACCAACACAGCACTAATGGTATGTTTCTTTGCAAAAGTATTGTTGTATTGCAATTGTTGCGACCAATACCAACTCTGACCATCCGTGTTGTTTTTTTCGCTTTTGGCTATCGGGTTCGAAACAAAACCCATCTGATACGATGGTTCAAAACGCGAATTTTTTCCGACATTATAACTGGTATTGAAATGTGTAACAAGCTGAAAACCCTTAATTGGTAAATGAACAACTGCCGTGATGGCGGCAGTAGCGCTGTAGCGTTTTAATGTATTATCTATTAAAGTAGCCAATGCGATTGGGTTGGGGTCTGCATATCGGGCAGCTTCCGCATCGGCAGGGCTTCCCCATGTTCCATCCACATTGCGGACAGGTGTGCCTGGAGACTGCGAAATTGCCATATTAATAATACCATCGTTGGTAATAGTTAGCTTATCCGTAGTCTGACTTAAATTTACATTTGAATTTATAGTAAGCCATTTTTGGGGTGAATAGTCAAAATTCAAACGTGTTGAAAATCGTTCAAAGCCCGAACCATAAGCTACTCCATCCTGATTTAGATACTCCATGGAAGTAAAATATTTGGTTTTATCATTGCCGCCGGACATGCTGAATTGATGTTTGGACATGGGCGCATTTCCAAAAAGTTCTTTTTGCCAATTCGATCCTTCGCCCAAAACGCTTGGATTAACGTAATTGGCTTCCCGAGGCCAGCCCATTTCATCACGCAACTGGTTATTCAAAATTGCATATTCTCTGAAATTGATGGTAGGTAAAAAAGTGGGTGTTTCTTGTAATGAATAGCTGTATTCATAATCAATTCTATCGCGACCGGATTTCCCCCTTTTTGTACTAATTAGAATCACACCATTACTTGCTCTTGATCCGTACATGGCAGTTGCCGAAGGACCTTGAAGGACTTCCAACGATTCAATATCTGAGGGATTAATGTTGGCTATTGGATTTACGGAGTTCCGTTGCGCTTCGCCCGAAATTTGAACGCCATCAATAACATACAACGGTTGCCCGGTGCCGTTTATGGTTGTTAAACCACGTACCGTAACCGAAACTCCACCGCCTGGCTGCCCCGAATTGGAAGTTACATTTACGCCAGCCACGCGCCCTTGAAGTGCTTGATCCAAAGTGGTGTTTAATGTTCGTTCAATGTCTTTAGAATTTATAGTAACTTGAGCTCCGGTAATATTTGTTTTTTTTAGCGAACCATAACCCGTTATGACCAATTCGTCCAACATTTGAGTGTTTTCTTCCAACACTACCTTTATAAAGTTTTTTTTGACAATTACTACTTGTTTTAAATATCCAATAAAGGATACTTCGAGTTGGTTTTTTCCATCAGGTAATTGCATCGAAAATTTACCATCTACATCTGAACTTACACCTATCGAACCATCTTTTAGTTTTATATTAGCACCTACTATGCTCTCGCCTTTACTATCTGTTACTAAGCCGGTAATGCTTTTAGTTTGCGCAAATAAACCGCTATTGCAATTAGAATTAAATAGCAAGCATATAAATACAACTATAATAATGGCCAAATTT
>JBMOHZ010000464.1:0-2050 GCA_049317585.1 Paludibacter sp. | reverse complement strand
ACTCGTGACCTCCGGGTTATGAATCCGACGCTCTAACCAACTGAGCTATCCCGCCATTTTCGCCAAAAGCGGTGCAAAGATAGTTATTTTAGATAATATGACAAAGTTTTTACCAACAAAAAACTTCAGAATAATCAGGTATCTTTCATTTCTGATTTTAAATTATTGATAATTAAAGTTCTGATACTTTTTACATACTTTTTATTTCGTAGTTTTGGCATTGAAAAACTTCCATTCCGAAATAATATCAGTAAAAACGAATGTTTTTCAACATTATTCATTCAATTAATGTTATTAAGTACGAAAAAGCAACTCGATATGATTGATATTTCGGGTTTTTTTCCGAAATTTGTACCCTAATTTATTTAATCAGAATATTCTATAATGAACAGCAATGAAAAATGGCAGTCGAAACCTGCCAGCCGTGATGGTAAACCGTCTGAAAAACGCGATGTGAAATCGATTTTAAAGGGCTCGAGAGGAGCTGCAAAATTTTCAGGAGACAGCGATAATCGCAATTTTAACCGATTCGATAACAAAAGCACCAGCGATTACAAAAAACCGTACGAAAACCGCGACAGTAAAACAGAATCGACAGGAGAAAAAAGAAAATTTGAACTCAAAGGTGGAGGTGGCAATAGCTATGGCGATCGCAAACCTTACGAAAATAGAGGTGACCGTCCACAATTTGGCGAACGCAAACCTTACGGAAATAGTAGCGACAGACCACAATATGGCGAACGCAAACCTTACGGAAACAGTAGCGACCGTCCTCAATATGGCGAACGCAAACCTTATGAAAACAGAGGTGACCGACCTCAATTTGGCGAACGTAAACCGTACGGAAACAGCAGCGATAGACCTCAATTTGGTGAACGCAAACCTTACGGAAACAGTAGCGATAGACCTCAATATGGCGAACGCAAACCTTATGGAAACAGCAGCGATAGACCTCAATTTGGCGAACGCAAACCCTACGGAAATCGTCCAACTGAATCAACCAGACCGCGTTTCAAGCCACGTACAGCAGCTACAGGTGAAGGTGAATACAATCCAAATAGCGAAAGAAAATTCAATATTAAGAATACAAACGATGGTCAATTGACCGAATTCGTTGAATATCGTTTCGATAACCAGAATGATGGTGTTAGGTTCCGCAAACCAACGCGTAACCGCGATGACAATTACGATCCAAACTCAAAATACAGCAGCAAAAAACAAACGGAGTTTAAAAAGACTTATATTGATCTGACTAAACCAATTCGTTTGAATAAATTTTTAGCAAATGCGGGAATTTGTTCACGTCGCGAAGCCGACGAATTTATTCAAGCAGGTGTAATAACTGTTAATGGTGAAGTAGTTAGCGAATTAGGAACAAAAGTAATGCACACTGATAAAATTCTGTTCCACAATCAGCAAGTTCGTTCCGAAAAGAAAGTATATATTCTATTAAACAAGCCAAAAGATTGTGTAACGACTTCGGAAGATACACATGATAGATTAACTGTGCTCGATTTGGTTAAAAATGCTTGTAGCGAACGTATTTATCCTGTTGGCCGATTGGACAGAAATACTACAGGTGTTATTTTACTTACCAACGATGGCGATTTAGCATCAAAATTAACACACCCAAAATATGATAAAAAGAAAATTTATCATGTGGCACTTGACAAAGCACTCGAAACATCTGATTTTGAATCAATTTTGGCTGGTGTTGAACTTGAGGATGGTAAAATAGCTGCCGATTCGCTTGAATACGTAAAAGATGGTGACCCAAAACAAATTGGAATAGAAATCCATTCGGGACAAAATAGAGTTGTACGTCGTATTTTCGAAAAAATGGGTTATAAAGTTACTCGTCTTGATCGTGTTTATTTTGCAGGTTTAACCAAAAAAAGCTTACCTCGTGGCAAATATCGTTTCTTGAACGAACGCGAAGTAAATATGCTTAAAATGGGTGCTTACGAATAAATATAGCATTTAGAACTTTTATACTAAAACTCTGTTGATATTAAAATTGACAGAGTTTTTTTATTTCAATTTTTTCAAT
>JBMOHZ010000463.1:0-2051 GCA_049317585.1 Paludibacter sp. | reverse complement strand
AAGTGTAATACCAATTTTGTAGTTAAGGTTATCGTAAATCATAATAATTTAGAAACTGCTTTTATGTGTTTTACTGCAAAATTCATAAGTACCCAAGCTGTACAAATGCCCAATATGTCGCATAGCCAATCAACCCACTCGGCCGACCGCGGTTTGAAAAAAGTTTCCTGTACTATTTCAATTATTCCGCCCAACACAATTGGAAAAACAATGCAATAAATTACGAAATGCGTTTTTTTGTATTGCAGCGAATTCAGTTTTAAAAAATCGAATATAATAACCATACCATACCCCACGTAAACAAGATAATGTGCCCATTTATCAGTAAGGTTCATTAAATTAATATCTTTGAAAGAAGCTGGCTTTGCAAACGATAAATAAAAAATCAGTAAGGTAAAAAGAATTGACTTCCAGTAGTTTCTAAAAAAAAGAGTTGCCATAAATCACGAAAATTAATAAAGAGTTTTTGAACAATAATAGCTTTTAAGCATTGTATTTAGAAATGTGTTTATATCTTTGCAAAGATAATTTTTTAAATCAATATTTCAATAATCAAGTATTAACTGAATATGAAAAAAGTAATTTTATTGGCATTAATTACAGTTATGGCCGTGTCGTGCTCAAAGGTTATTCTTACTGGCCGCAAACAACTTTTACTAGTTTCGGATGCCGAAGTGGTAGCAATGAGTGCTACAGCCTACAAGCAAATGATTGACTCAGTGCCACTTTCGAAAAATGCGGCACAAACGGCATTGGTAAAAAAAGTGGGTGCAAATATTTCCAAAGCAGTTGAAGAATATCTTACAGCTAACAAGTTGGAAAAAGAAATTGCCAACCTAAAATGGGAATTTAATTTGGTAAAAGATACTTCGGTGAATGCTTTTTGTATGCCAGGCGGCAAAGTGGTGTTTTTCGAAGGCATATTGCCTATAACTCAAACTGAGGCTGGCATAGCAGTAGTTATGGGTCATGAAGTAGCTCACGCTATAGCCAAACATGCCAACGAACGTATGAGTCAACAAATGGCTACTTCGGTAGGTTCGGGTGTTGCCGACATATTACTTATGAATCAGACTACAACAACGCGTCAAACCGTTAATATTCTGTATGGTATTGGGTCGCAGGTGGGAGTTATATTGCCTTATTCGCGCAAGCATGAGTACGAAGCTGATCAACTCGGACTTATTTTTATGGCTATGGCTGGTTACGACCCGAATGAGTCTATCTCGTTTTGGGAACGCATGGCTGCAAACGGAAAAGCTTCTGCTTTTGAATTACTAAGTACACATCCATCCGACCAAAACCGCATTTTAAAACTGAAAGCCCTTTTGCCCGAAGCGCTTAAATACTACAAGAAATGATTAAATTCAGATATTAAGCAAAACACGCAAAGTAAACTAATTTTACTTTGCGTGTTTTGTTTTTAATAGGAGACCAAATAAGCCCTCTGTTTTAGGTTTATTTTACAACCACTTTGGTGCTTTTATCGTTTATTCGAATTAAATATATGCCCGATTTTACACGCATACTAAACTGATTTAGGGCTTGTTCCGAACAAATTTGTTGGCCAGTGGCAGTAAATACTTGTATGTTTGCATTACCTACAAAATTAGCCGAAATTGTATTGTTATCGGTTTTAATCGTTGTAAAGTAAATGTTTTTTTCAACTCCAGTTGAAGGATTTGTTACGTTCAGTAAAAAGTCATTGGTTTGATTATTTCCTCCTGTAAATTGTGCGCGGACAATAACACCAAATTTATCAATTTTTGCTTTGTCTTCTTCCAATACACTGAAAAAAGTATATAAATTAGCAATCGTAATGGAGTATTTGCCAGAATTTGCTGTGCCATCGTGTGTCATTTTGTATTTGGCATCCAAAGCATCGTATTCTTCATTACTATTACAAGTAGCCCATGCTGGAGCATAATTACCTGTAAATGTTTGTCCTGCTTTTGGCACAAGCCATACATGAATAAAGCAACGTGGAGTCCAATTAGCAAAATTAGTTCCTGTGCCATCGTAATTAATAGTAACCGAAGCATTGGGTACAA
>JBMOHZ010000462.1:0-2074 GCA_049317585.1 Paludibacter sp. | reverse complement strand
GTAAATATACAAAGGATTTTAGGATAAACTCAGCTGTTCAAATAAGGAAATTTTTAGTGTTTTACTAAAAAAGCCAAGTATCTTCTGCACAGCACGCTTTGTTAATTAGGAACTTAAAGCTTATCTTTGCGCTCTTAAAAACAGCTTATAATGGCATTATCCGAACAAGAAATACTTCGTAGAGAAGCACTTACAGAATTACGTAATTTAGGCATCGAACCTTATCCAGCAGCCGAATTTATCACTACCGCCTATTCTAGCGAAATCTTAGCCGATTTCGAAAAATATGAAGGAAAGGAAGTGGTTCTTGCAGGCCGATTAATGGGAAAAAGAATCATGGGAAAAGCTTCTTTTGCCGAGTTGAAAGATGCTGAAGGACGTATTCAAATTTACGTTTCACGTGATGATATTTCTACCGATGAAGAAAAAACAATGTACAATGTAGTTTTCAAAAAACTATTGGATATTGGCGATTTTATTGGTGTTCGAGGTACCGTTTTTAAAACACAAGTGGGTGAAATTTCCGTTCATATTTATGGTTTAACCGTTTTGGCGAAAGCCTTGAAACCGCTTCCTATTGTAAAAACAGACGCTGAAGGAAAAGCACATGATGCTTTTTCGGATCCGGAACAAAGATACCGTCGTCGCTATGTTGATTTAACGGTGAACGACCACGTAAAGGCTACTTTTATTAAAAGAACCAAATTGTTTAATGCCATGCGTTCTTTCTTCAATAACAACGGTTATTTAGAAGTAGAAACGCCTGTTTTGCAACCCATTCCAGGTGGTGCAGCAGCTCGTCCGTTTATTACACATCACAATTCGCTTGACATGCCTTTGTATATGAGAATTGCCAATGAATTGTATCTGAAAAGATTGATTGTTGGCGGATTTGAAGGCGTTTATGAATTTTCCAAAAACTTCCGTAACGAAGGAATGGATCGAACTCATAATCCAGAATTTACAGCAATGGAAATTTATGTAGCTTACAAAGACTACAATTGGATGATGACTTTCACTGAAAATTTATTAGAACATTGTGCGATTGCTGTAAATGGAACTAGCGAAGCGACTTTTGGTGAACATAAAGTAAATTTCAAAGCGCCTTATGCTCGTGTAACGATGACGGACTCAATCAAACATTTTACTGGTTTTGATATTTCTGGCAAAAGTGAAGCCGAATTATTCGACGCGGCAAGAGCAATGGGCATTGATGTGGACGCCACAATGGGTAAAGGAAAATTGATTGATGAAATTTTTGGTGCAAAATGTGAAAGTAATTATATTCAACCCACATTTATTACGGATTATCCTAAGGAAATGTCGCCACTTTGCAAGCAACACCGCGACAATCCGGATTTAACGGAACGTTTTGAGTTGATGGTTTGTGGAAAAGAAGTTGCCAACGCCTATTCGGAATTGAACGACCCAATTGATCAAAGAGAACGTTTTGAAGAGCAAATGCGTTTGTCTGAAAAAGGCGATGATGAAGCTACAGGAATTATAGATGAAGACTTTTTGAGAGCTTTAGAATATGGAATGCCACCAACTTCAGGTCTTGGAATCGGAATGGATCGATTGATGATGTTTTTAACTAATAATGCGTCTATCCAAGAAGTGTTGTTTTTCCCGCAAATGCGTCCTGAGAAAAAACAAGTTCAAATTGAATTGGAAGAGGAAGAAAAATTAATCATCGACCTTTTAAAAATCAACGAAAACCAAATGGACTTAGGGCTTTTGAAAATCAATCGGAATTAAGCGGAAAAAAATGGGATGCTGCTATGAAAGGTTTGGCTAAACACGGTTTGACAAAAGTTACTTTGGTTTATGATATTAAGATTGTGGAATTAGTGGGGTAAAATAATAGTGGAGTTTTACAGTTATTGATTGTAAAACTCCATTCTAACACTTCCGTCTTCGTCAATTTTAGTCAGTTGTATTTGGTGTAAAGTATTCACCAAATCTGGATTCCAAGGTGTTTTTACCTTGACATAATTTTCGGTAAATCCATGAATATAACCTTCTTTATTTTCACTTTCAAAAAGTACGGTTCGGTTGCTTCCGATTTGACTTT
>JBMOHZ010000461.1:0-2074 GCA_049317585.1 Paludibacter sp. | reverse complement strand
TGATACCACAGAACTTATGCAGGTGTATGGTATTGGGCGTGGATATGCCAAGGCTATTGTACGCTTCCGTCAGCAAACTGGTGGCTTTGTTTCGGTTGAACAATTGCGCGAATTGTTTGGCATGACCGATGCAAATTTTGATAAGATTAGTCCTAGCTGTACGGTAAATATGCAATTAGTACGGAAAATTGCTGTCAATACTGCATCTGTAGAGAAACTAAATGCACATCCCTATCTCAATTTTTACGAGTCGAAAGCCATTTACGAATTTCGCAGACGAAAAGGCAAGTTAAATGCTGCCACTCAACTTTCGGTGCTTTCCGAAATTAAACCCGAAACGCTACGTAAAATTTCACCCTACCTCAGTTTCGAATAAAACTACATTTCGCTTTCGAACAACATTCTTTGATAATGAAGAGCAATAAGTGTGTTGCTCTTAACTATTCTGCTGATATATAGCGTAATATATTTTGGGCATACTAATTGTAAATGTTACAGTAAAATAATTAGTTATGAAAACTCTTTTGAAATATAATAAGCTTGTAGCAATTTTTATTATAGCGCTTATAGCAATAAGTTGTACTTCTGAAATCGACGAAATGGATGACGCTGCACTTGTAGCCAACTCGAAAGAACAAGCCAGTCAGAATACTAAACTCATCAACCTAACGGTAGTAATAAACGACACTTTTAATGGTAAGTTTTTATACAAAATTGAAGTTTTTGACTCTAACCCAACCATTAATACGGCAGTTTTACTAAAATCGGGACTAGGAAGCAAAGATATTTATTATAGTTCCAGTGTGAAAGTGCCCGAAGCAAGCAAAACACTTTATATTCGTCAGACTGATCCTACAAAAGTTCAAACCATTAAATCGGTGGATATAAGTACAGTAACAGGCGAAGTAATCTGCGATTTCACAAAATAAAGAATAATTTATTTAATGACATTTAGTCCCACGAATTTTAATTCAGTGGGGCTTTTTTTTGTTGTAAAAATTGACTAATTTTTTTATCTTTGTGCTCTTATAATTTAATGTCTAATATTTAATAAATATCATCAAAATGAAAAAAAATCTTTTCCTTTTCGCAATGCTATGTTTGTTTGTAGTAAGTTGTAAAAACAACGACGAAGTTGATACACCCGAAATGTACAAGTATGTAAATGAATGGCTGTATGATAATATGTCGGCCGTGTATTATTGGAATACTACGCTACCATATTATAAAAGTTCGGCTGATAAGCCTTCGGTTTATTTTAAAAGTTTAATTTACAAGGACGATCGTTTTTCGGCTATATTTGAAAGCTATGAGCAAATTAAAAACGAGCTGAATGGAATAACAGCTTCGGAAGCGGGATTCGAATTTCAATTATATCGCGAAAGCGATGCCAATGAAAATGTGATAGCCATTGTTTTGTATACAAAAATGGGTACACCAGCTCAACTACTAGGCATTAAACGTGGTGATATTATTCGAAAAATGAACGGTAAACAGCTTACTATGACGAATTATAGTGATGTGATAAATTACCTTTTTGATAGTTCAACAAGTGTGAATCTTACTTTTTCGGACTTTAATAATTCAGTTTTCACTGATAAAACACCAGTGGTGCTTAACAAAGTGAATGGATACAAAGATAATCCAGTGTATTTAGATACAGTTTATACCATACAGAATAAAAAAATTGGTTACCTCGTATACCATTTCTTTACCAACGATCCTGGCGATAACACCATGAAATATGATTTGGAGTTGAACACAGCCATTGGTCAATTTAAACAACAAAATATCACCGATTTGGTTGTTGATTTGCGTTATAATCATGGAGGTATGATGACCTCGGCCATCAACCTGGCTAGTATGTTAGTGCCAAATCTGACTACAAACAAAGTGTTTTCGTATACCGATTATAACCGAAATTACGCCGATTATTTTAATAGTTCCAGTTTTAAAAATCAATATCCGAACGAGAACCCATTTTCTGATAATTTTGCCACAACCATAGATATTACATCGCCTAATACCGATAAAATTCCCGTTCAAAATATTGGAAATAGCTTGCAACGCATTT
>JBMOHZ010000460.1:0-2077 GCA_049317585.1 Paludibacter sp. | reverse complement strand
TTTACCCACTGCAGGCGCGATAAACCATCGTAACTCATGCGCCAGTTAGGCAAAATAGCTGCGATATTGGGGAATAAATCGGTACTTGCTTTTGAAATATCGCGTCCGGTGTAAGCTGCGAGGAATGCTGGAATAAGTACATCCGATGAATTTTCGTTTAAATCGCCTAAAGATGGATTAAATGGTTTTCCTTTCACATCTTGCAAATCTTTGAAGAAACCTGATGTGGGATAATCTCTTGTGCTGTACTTAGCTCGCAGACGGTTGGCTATAACACTCCGATTGGCCAAAAAAGTACGGAATACTTCCGAATCGTAATTTACATCAGCGCCACCAATGGGTTTTAATGCAGTAGCAATAGCCACTTGAGTTATATTATAGCTTCCACTAAATGTACTAGGCATGCCATCGAACATATATTGAATGGAAGTATTGTCGGCAGTATAACGTTTCGCATTTAGGTCAATTTTCAGACCTGGTATTGGTTCCAAACTGGCTTTTATATCTAAATCTGTTGTGTTTGCTAGTATTGCAGGATTTACAATTGAATCGCCCATAAATAACCAATTGTTTTTAATGGCATTGTCGATGGTATTTTGTGAATCGAAAATTCCAAAAGTAAAGGCATAGCCTGGAGCATAAACACCATCAATGCTTTTGTCCTGCCCTAGGAATCCTGGTTTAGGTAGGAATCCCGGCAAAGTCATATTCGACGATTTACGGAAAGTTACTGAAGCTCTACGAGCCGACATTAACAATCGGGTTCCAAAATCAACCACTTGTCGAGCTAGTGGTAAGTCGTTCGGGTCGAGTGTAGTAGCGGTGATTTTCACACTATCGGCATTTATTTTTGAACTAATTTCAACCGATGTAGCATTGATTTGTTTTGTAGCCACTTGCACAGGTTTTCCATTTTTTCCAATAAACATATACGCCACTTTTTCGCTGTTTAAACGATGGTTAATGGTGTCTTTCTTATTTGGTTCGAGTTTTATAATTTCATTATATGTTTTTGGCTGAAATTTTTGTTCGTTACCCGATTGACTATTATATCTTCGGTTCACTTCTTTCAGGTATTTCGATTTATTGTAGAGCGTTTCAAAATTTAACTGTCCATCAGCCGACCATGCTCCCATGCTTGTGGCAATGTTTCCAATTTCAGTTTTGGTAGCACCGCCACCAATTGGAGCTGACCGATTCCAACTGTAAGTAGAATTGTATGTAGCATTGGCAGTTACCCAATCGAACAATGGAATTTTATTAATAGGCACTGTCCACGAAGCTGTGAAAGTTTGTTGGTATGCATACGGATTACCTAGTTTTTTTATACTCGACCATACTGTATCACGCCATTGCTCGTAATGCTCTTTACCAATTTCGGGTGTAAAATAACTCTCATCGATATTGGAATTGGTGGCTGTTTGTAAACTGAAACGTAAAGCCTTGGTTAAGTCGTAATTAATTGAGAAATTGCGATTCCACATAAAGTCTTTACTAAAGTTCAAATCGAAATTGCCAGTTCCGGATAAGCCAGTCAAATCGCGTAGTTTAACTTGCGAAAATTGCCTATTCATATCCGTAGTATAACTGATGGAAGATGGCAGGTAATTGAAATTGAAGTCCGAAATAATTTTAAACGCAGGTTTACTGAGTGCTTTAATTTTTTTGAAAGGCTCAACAGGTTCAGCATTAAAAGTAAAGCTGTAATTCAAACCTCCGCGTTCTTGTTTCACCAAATTGCGTTCTACTTCGGCGCTATTCTGATTTGTTTCGTTGTAAGCATAGGTAAACGACAAGTTAGCCGGGTCATAAAACTGTGGAGTTTTACTTTTTAAATTTATTTTAGCCGATGAAATACTAAAGCTTTTTGACTCGCTTACGGTCTGCGAAACCATAATTAAAGTATCGCGCTGCGCTTTATTACGCAAATTATCAAGGGCATCACTTAATACCACATCCTGATCAAGCGGATTGTATTTTGGTGTCAGCGTTTCGTTGGTATACGAGAAGTAAGCAGGCAATTGAACTTTAGCCTTTTCGGGTAAGAAACGACCAATATCTAAGGTGGTTGAAAAAT
>JBMOHZ010000459.1:0-2080 GCA_049317585.1 Paludibacter sp. | reverse complement strand
TGCTCGTAAAGTATCGAATACACGTAACGATGCTATTCAGCGTATTAAAGATAAAGAAGTGGAGCTATCACGCATTTTAAATAGCAATCAACAATACATACTACAGAATAAACGTTACGAGCGTTCCACTTTTCAATCAACAATGCCACGTCAGCAGGTGCAAAGTCAATCTACAAGGCCTCCGGTTGATAATAATGCAAATCAAAATCAGCGATACGCCTCACCACCTGTCACTCAACAGAGTGCAACTCGCAATGGGCAGCAAAGTATTGAACCAGAGCGACGGGTGTCGTCTGAACGACAAAACCCTACAGCAGAGCAGTCAACAACAACTCGCTCGGCTGCACCTCGGGTTTATCCCAACGAAAGTATGCGATCAACTTTCCGTAGCTCTCAGCCAGCATCCGGAGCATCAAGATCAGCTTCACCATCGCAACCATCGTCTAACCAAGGCCGACGATAATGTATGGGAGCGTCATCTTTTAGCTTTAAGCAATTTACCGTTTTTCATGATAAATGTGCCATGAAAGTGGGAACCGATGGTGTGTTGCTGGGTGGATTTGCTGATGTGAAAAATGCAAAAACCATACTGGATATAGGTACAGGCTCAGGCTTAATTGCGTTGATGCTCGCTCAACGAAGCATTGCTCAGATTACTGCAATTGATATTGATAAAGATGCAGTAAGTCAAGCTTTGTTTAATGTGGCTAATTCTCCCTGGCCAAGTAGAATTCAGGTAATTGAATCGTCACTAACCAATTTTAAAGATTCATGTACTGATAAATTTGATTTAATTGTTTCGAATCCTCCATTTTTTACTAATTCACTGAAAACACCTGACGAATTACGAACTTTGGCTCGTCATGCAGAATCAGATTTTCACCACGAAATTTGCAATGCGGCTCAAAATTTACTGCAAGCCGAAGGGAGGTTAGTCGTAATTTTACCAGTAGTTGAAGGTAATTTGTTTGTAGCTTATGCTCAGCAAGTTGGTTTGCATTGCACTCAGTATGTTCAGGTTTTTCCAACTCCTACAACTGTTGTAAAACGTTTATTGTTGGAGTTTAGCATGCAAAAAAGTGTTTGTAAGCACGCGAGTTTAGTTATCGAATCTGGAACTCGACACGAATATTCACCCGAATTTACCGAAATGCTTCAGGATTTCTATTTGAAACTCTAGTAAATAGCTATATTTGCAAATTATAAAAATACGATATGATACGACACACCATAATTCTATTGCTTAGCACGCTCACTTTAGTGTGCTCAGGGCAACAAGCAATCAATAATTTCAGAAATAATCCGATGTTGCGTTATGCCAATATTAGTTTGATGGTTAAGGATGTGGCAAGTGGTAAAACAATAGAGGAATTTAATTCGCATTTAGCCGTAATTCCTGCTTCCACTATGAAAATTGTTTCTACAGCTTCAGCGCTCGAAATATTGGGCGAAAACTTTCAGTTTTCAACTACTTTGGAGGTTGATGGAGAAATCAAACCTGATGGTACTCTAGAGGGCAATTTATATATAAAAGGGGGTGGCGACCCCACTTTAGGTTCCGACAAAGTGGGTGAAAAAAACTTTTTGCCTTTGTGGGTCGATGCAGTTAAAAAAGCTGGAATTAAACGAATTTTAGGAGGTGTAATAGCTTGTGAATACTGTCTTGAGCGTCAGGTTATTAATCCTCGTTGGACATGGGAAGATATGGGTAATTATTATGCACCAGGAATTCATTCCATTTCTTATTTGGATAATACATATAAATTGTTTTTCAATTCTGGGAAATTGGATAGCACTCCTCAAATTATTCGCATTGAGCCCGCTATTAAAGGCTTACAGTTTGTTAATTATGTGAAGAGTACAGATACAAAATCGGATAATGCCTACCTTTATGGTGCTCCTTACGAGTACAATCGTAGTATTTATGGCGAAATTCCTGCCAACAAATCCGAGTTTTTTATAAAAGGTGATATTCC
This sequence comes from Paludibacter sp., assembly GCA_049317585.1. GTDB lineage: Bacteria > Bacteroidota > Bacteroidia > Bacteroidales > Paludibacteraceae > Paludibacter. The sequence goes on along the minus strand of JBMOHZ010000459.1, from coordinate 104 downwards.
GCATCCAGCTGTTTTGTTGGCAGCCGATTTTCAACAATCATTGTTAGCGGCAAATATAAATGTATCTGGAATATCGCTGGTGAAAATGGAAAATATAAAGTCAA
>JBMOHZ010000458.1:0-2081 GCA_049317585.1 Paludibacter sp. | reverse complement strand
TTGTAATATTTCTTGCTCCCCTTTAGGGGTTGGGGGCAGTCTTTTTCTTATTCCCCCTTTAGGGGGTTAGGGGGCCGTTATATATTCTTTATACCTATTATACAAATGTCCGGCTGAGAGATACATCGATTGCGGACTCATAAAATGCGAAAATTCGAATGTGATGGCGTTTTCGATACCCGCTTGAGCTGCCAATTCCAGTTTCAGGTTCAGTTTTTCCCATTTGATTGGTAAAAATTTTATAGGCATATCGCGGTCGAAAGTTTCAGAATTTGTCCAGCATTGCAAGCCGTGTTTGTCGCACAAGCGCTTGTTAATTCTCAGAAAATCAACCAATTCATCATAGTCCACATGTCCATCTTGAAAAGCCACAATATCAACAGCACCTTTTATTCCTTCAAAAATTTGATTCCATTCCCGCTCGTGTGTTTCGGTACTAATCGGTCCATTCACTTGCTTATCAGCTGCGAACTCACTGTGATTTTTTTTACCATCAATATAAGGCGAAATCAACACAGGAAGCCCGCCCGAAACCAACTTACAATGTTTACCCAAGGTCGCAAACATTTCTACAATCTTTCCATTATTTCTACTGCACTCCTGCGAAAGGTACCAGCCCAAAAATGATTTGTAATGACTGTATTTTTTCCAAACTTCATCTATTACAGCTTTATTTACAGCTACTTCACGCTCGTAATTGCCATTTGTCCAAAAGTTGGTATCCACCCAGTAACGCCCCGAATCGTATAGTCCAAAATAAAATTGCATGCCGTATTTATCGCTTAAACGCAGAAATAGTTCTACCAAATCAACAGGAGGTATGAAACATTTTTCCTTTTGTGCCAAAGTTTCTGAAGGATATGTTATAAAACGCTTATACCCGCAGCGAATCAACACAACCAACTCAATACCAATTGCTTTCATATTTGCAAAATCGGCATCCCATTCTTTCTCACTCCAGTTTTGATGTGGTATATCGTGGCTTATTTCATCCAAAAATGTGGCTTTAATCTTCATCGTCAGTTTGTTATTACTTTTTTGTATTACAACAATTTGAAACAGTTTTATACTATTTCTTCGCGATATTTATTTTCAATACTTGTCTGCTTCTTTGCCCATCTACAACTAAAAAGTATATGCCTGAATTTTCTATACCCCTCAATCTAAAGTTGCGAGAATTGTTAGTTCTACCAATTTCGATTAAGCAGTCGATTTGTTTGCCTGTAATATCTTTAACATATACATTGGTCATATTATTGAATTCTTCACTCGAAGTGAGCCTGAATTCGTTTTTTATGGGGTTTGGTGCAATATTAATATTTATCACACTTTGATTTAAATATTTTAATGCCGAAGGTGTGCTTTGAAAGTTTAATACTTCGGAATTATAAACCCTGTCGAAATTTTGAGACATGGCGCATGCATTAAAATCTGTTATTTTCGTTCCCAACTCAAAATGCAAATGGCGTGTTTCACTTCTACCAGAATTTCCCATTATGGCAATAACTTGTCCTGCTTTTACCGAATCGCCTACATTTAACAATATTGAATTTTTCAACAAATGACCGTAACGTGTATATATAGTTGTTTTATGCGATATCACAATGTGGTTTCCCCAGCCTGCGCCACTCTCACGACCGGTATTATTGTGTGAAAACATGGAGGTTTGCTCACAGCCTTCGCGTACATACACCACTTTGCCATCGGCAGCTGCTCGTATCACAACTTCAGCTACCGATTGGTCATTGTGCACATAATCAACGCCCTCGTGACTAGCTGCACTTCCGTTGACACCCGAAAAGTTTCCTTTATAAACGGCTATTGCAGGTCGTTGCCAAGAAATTTCGGAGGTAACAATGGGTAATGTGCTTCCTGCAATTTGAGCAGGAGTTGGGTCTTCGGATGCCGAAACTATTCGCTTACAATCTGCATTATTTGATGCTATTAAATTTGTATTTTGTAAAAAGGTACAAGTTACATACAAAATTAAGCCAAGTTTATTTTTTATCATCTTTTATTTATTATATAATATCAACCATTTTTAGTACTATAAAATATAGATTTAAATGCACGATATCATT
>JBMOHZ010000457.1:0-2081 GCA_049317585.1 Paludibacter sp. | reverse complement strand
CTCTATGCCGAGGTTGAAACCGACACACGCAAAAGTGGCGAGAAACTTTTTGATTATGTTGACCCAAAAAATCGTGCCGTTCAAATTGAAATGGAAGCTGCTTGTACAGCTCATTTAAAGAAAATTGGTGCATTTTTGGAACCACAATTTACCCAAATTGAATTCGACAAGGGTGAATTTCCGGTGGAAGCTTCGGTTATTATTCCCGTTCGTAACCGTGTGAAAACTATTGACGATGCTATACGCTCGGTACTTTCGCAAAAAACAAACTTTGCATTTAACCTGATAGTAGTTGATAATTTTTCGAACGATGGTACTTCCGAAATTATTGAAGAAATTGCTAAAACCGACAATCGACTGATTCATATCATTCCAAATCGCAGCGATTTAGGTATTGGTGGTTGCTGGAATGCTGGTGTTGACTCTCCATTGTGTGGAAAATTTGCAGTACAGCTCGACAGCGACGATATTTACGAAAACGAAAATACACTTCAAAAAATTGTTGATGCATTTTACGCTCAAAACTGCGCTATGGTTATCGGTTCGTACACCATGACGAACTTCAAAATGGAAACCATTCCTCCAGGACTTATCGACCACAAAGAGTGGACTCCTGAAAATGGACGTAATAATGCTTTGCGTATTAATGGATTGGGGGCTCCACGTGCATTTTACACACCCGTTTTACGCGAAATAAAAGTGCCTAACACTAGCTATGGCGAAGATTATGCTTTGGGATTGGCCATCAGTCGCGAATATCAAATTGGTCGTGTTTACGATTCCGTATATATGTGCCGCCGCTGGGACGAAAACTCAGATGCAGCACTCGATGTAGTGAAAATGAACGGACATAATTTCTACAAAGATAAAATCAGAACTATTGAGTTGAAAGCAAGAAAAGGTAAGAAATGACCACTCTCAACAATAAAATAAAATCACTCTTATCAGAGCAACTTGTCGATTGGCCTCTTGCCCGCACCAATTTCGCAGGTCTTAAAACCGTTCAAACAAAATCGTTCAGTTTTGTCGATTTTGATGTGAAAGTGCAATTTAATCCTGCTCGGATTGTGTCGTCGGGTGCAAAGGTGGATGCGAAAACCATTGCCGAACGTAAATGTTTTCTTTGTGCCGAAAATCGACCAGATGAACAAAAGGGTATTGATTTTGGCGAATACGAAATTTTGGTGAATCCTTTTCCCATTTTTCCTGAGCATTTTACCATTCCACGCAAAGAACATGTGGACCAGCAAATACTTCCGTACTTTGCCGACATGCTAGAGCTTGCAAAAGCAATGGACAATTACCTGCTATTTTACAATGGTCCAAAATGTGGAGCTTCAGCGCCAGACCACATGCATTTTCAGGCAGGAACAAAAGATTTTCTTCCGTTGGTAAACGATTATAAGCGATTAAAAGCGACACATACCGATTTATTGGTTACTACCGAAACGCATCAACTTTTTCAAATGAAAAACTACAAGCGCACGGTCTATTGTATCGAATCTTCGGATATTGAAAGTAGCAAAGATGCGTTTGAGAAGTTGTATAATTACCTCACCCCCAACCCTTCTCCCGAGGGAGAAAGGATCAATGTGGTTGAGCCATTAATGAATATTGTTTGTAATTACGAAAACAATAAATGGTATGTATTTATTCTTCCACGTAAAGCTTTCAGACCATGGCAATACACTGCCGAAGGCGATAAACAGTTACTGATAAGTCCGGCAACAGTCGAAATGTGTGGCATTTTTATAACACCGGTCGAAGCTCATTTTGAACGAATTACAAAGAAAGATATTGAGAATATATTTGAACAAGTCTCATTTTGAAATTTACAATTTAATCATTTACAATTTACCATTTAATGAGTATATCAGAACCAATCATACATGTCGGGATATTATCAGCCACAACAATTGAATTTGTGCTGAATGGCGTTTTTGTGGATAAACAAAAAAATGAATTTTCGGGTCAACAAGTTGTAAAATTTGAAAATGGCAAAATCCGTTTTAACGATATTTTATGTGACGAATTAATTTTCGAACCTGCTTCGCCCGATGCATCTTTCGACCTAATTGATG
>JBMOHZ010000456.1:0-2123 GCA_049317585.1 Paludibacter sp. | reverse complement strand
GCTTTTCGTTTTGCAGTTACAGCAAAGAAACAAGGACACGAAGTAAAACTTTTCCTTATGGGCGAAGCCGTTGAATGCGAGGGCTTAACCCACGAAAAATACAATGTGGACGAACAACTGAAAAAGTTTGTAGAAGTGGGTGGCGAAATTCTAGCTTGCGGCACATGCTTAAAATCTCGACAATTGGACAGCACGGAGGCTTGTCCCATTTCCAATATGGTTGACTGCGTAAATGTGGTAGTTTGGGCTGACAAAACAGTTACATTCTAACAACAAATATTAAATTCATTTTTTCTTTCTAAAATGAAATTTATACCAAACAACGATTCCACCAATTAGTGTAAGCAGTATTAGGATGCCACTTAACGGAACAACCAAAATATAAAAGATGCCTAAAAATGCTCCGTAAATTCGCCCTGTGTGAACTTCGAGTGCTAAGTTCCACAGCGACATGGGGGCATTTTCAATAATGTTTTCCGGCATTGGCGTAAACTCGCTTCCACCATCGAGATTAATAGCTCCACGTTGATATTCAAAGGCAATTTGCTGCCCTTTAAAATCGGAACTATAACCCGAAACTTTATAATCTCCTACGGGTGGTCCTTTTTTTATGGGACGCACGTAGGGTTGCTTTTTAATTAAATCAAAGACTTCACCCGTTTTGTAATTCCAACTAAAAAGCCCTTCGAAAGAGCCAACCATGACATTCTCGGTATTTAGTTGCTCAAAAACGGTAACGCCCATTACGCTCGCAGGTGGTTGTATCTCAAACATCTTTGCTTGGTTTTTAAAATCTTTATCAAAAGAATAAAAGCCTTCGGAGGTGGATATAATAAATAGTTCCTCTTCGGGAATATACATCACACGTCGGAGTACATCGAACCAAGGATTGGGTGTATCCAGTTCAGTAAAAGGTATTTTGGCTACCCGATTATAGGCAATGGCTATCAAAAGCGGTGGACGAAGAAACATGCCTGTGAGTGTAGTGAAAATCAAAAAAATGGCTGTTATCCAACCAATTTTATTGTGCCATTTCAGGTTCCATTTGTGCGTTTTTTTTATCGATTCTTGTTTTGGTTTATCAGTTTTTGTTTTTTTCAGTTGTCGTTTTGAGAAAAACAAAATAACTCCACCCACACTCAAAAAAATAAAGACCAACGCCATCAGGTCGACCAGCAATTTACCTACTTCTCCATAAATTTCGCCACTGTGTATCACCCAAAGTGTTTTAAACAGCCCCACTTTGTTGTCGTAGTTTTCGGACTGCGGTAGGTTGATGGTGTTGAAAGTCTTCAAATTGGTTGTTAAAAGCAAGTGCGAACGTGTCAGAACAAAAGTGCTGTCGCCTTTTTGGAGTATATCCACCACATTTTCTTCGTGCAGGGGCAGCGGTATTTTTAGCCACTGTTTCTTTTCGTGGTTAAATTCATACAATCCAAATAATGTTCCGGCCAACAACTCTTTGTTGGTTTGCAGTATTTTAAAAATCTTACGGTTATCTATACCATCAGGGAAACCGACATTGAAATCGGTGAATTTGGAGAAAGTAGAATCGGTATGCCAAATACCAATGTTGCCATACGTAAGAAAACTGTTTTCGTTTAGTTTTACAGTGGCACGTACAGCCGCATTGTTCCAATTGTTGTACTGAAAAGCCTCCGGAAGTATATTCCGATTAACATCAACCGATGATAAAAGTTCCCTGTGATTTAAAATAATTCCCGAAATCGAAAATAAAATAATCAACAAAGCAATCATCAACCCTACCCATTTGTGAGTCTTTCTGAAAAATTTATACATACTTTTGTTTTACCAATCCTATAATTGAATGTATTATTTCAAATATATACTGCTCAATTCGTCCACCATTTTCAGGTATTTGTCGTGATACTCGTTGTTTGTTGTTGCTAAATTGGCTTCTACAAAATCCAGCGACATTGAATCCAAAACACTTTCAGGAAGCATTCTTTCGGCCATTGGGTATAAAATATTATTTTCTTTAGCAATGTGATTTATAAGCAATATGCAGAAATTCAACAGATTTGATTCTATTTCTGTCAATGCAGCAGTATTGCCTTGTTTATATTCGGCCACAGCTTTCGCTGCCAGCTTTATGTAATTTC
>JBMOHZ010000455.1:0-2140 GCA_049317585.1 Paludibacter sp. | reverse complement strand
TACTGCATTTAATGAAGACTATAAGCATAAAGCCGAAACAGCAACAGGAGAAGTTACCTTTACTTTTCATCCTTTAACGCCTATTGAAGGTTGCGCGTATTCGTTAATTTATATTCGGGAAGGAACAACAGGCGGTTATGCAGGATATGCAATGACAGCAATTGGTCCCGATTTTGTGTATACAAAAACCATTGCTAACACAACGCCAATAAGTTATTATTTTACCTATCAAGTGCCGTCGGGTGGAGAAAGAAATTCAAGCGATCATCCACATGCCTATACGGTTGGTGCTACTTGTACTATAGCAACAGGCATACCTACCGTAAGTGTAGTTACACCTTTAGCGAATGCCAGTTATACCGAACCTGCAACTGTAAGTATTACTACCAATACGAACGATACTGATGGTACGGTAAGTAAGGTAGAATTTTATAGCGGCAATACTTTATTGGGAACCGATTTAAATACACCGTTTAGTTTCGATTGGTTAAATGCGCCTGCGGGCAATTATAATATAGCCGCAAAAGTTACTGATAACAATGGCTTAAGCACTTATTCTAAATTGGTAAAAATTGTTGTTGCCATAAATAATAGTGCTGGATTTTGTGGTACCGATGTTACCGGCGATTATAGTTATCGAATAGAAACTGTTGGTGGAAACGTGGTATTTACTTTTCATCCGCTTACGCCCATTGCAGGAAGTGCATATGCATTTATTTATGTACGTGAAGGATTAACCGGCCCATATCCGGGTTATGCAATGACGGCAATAGGAAGCGATTTTAGATTTACCAAAGCCATAGCTAACGCAACTCCTTTGAGTGTATATTTCACTTATCAAGTGCCGTCGGGTGGCGAGCATACTTCGTTGGATGCACCACATAGTTATACCGTTGGTGCAAGTTGTGCTGTACCCATTCCGGTAACCTTATTGAACTTTAATGCTACCCAACAAACCAATGGTTCAGTTGCATTAAATTGGAGTACGGCTATGGAATTAAACAACGATTATTTTAGGATAGAGAAAAGTGCCGATGGTAGAAATTATTCAATGCTTACAACTGTTGATGCTCGTGCAAATACAGTGGGCGTTACTGCTTATAATACTGTAGATAGAACACCCGGATTGGGCTATCAATATTACCGTTTATCGCAGGTTGATTTAGATCAACGCATTACTATTCATGCAGTGCGTGTAATTCGTATTAAACAACGTGCAGCCGGAATAACCGTATATCCTAATCCAATTTCAACTGCTGCAAGTGAAGTGAAAATTAATTTGTCTGCCTCAAATGCTACGGCATTAACCATTGTATTGTTAGATAATGTAGGGAGAGTAATACAACAACAAAAATGTACTCCTCAAAGTGCTACAATTACATTTCCTATTGATGTACAATTAGTACCGGGAATGTATTGGTTAAAAGTAGAAGGAGAAGCGCCAATTAAATTGATGGTTTACACATTGTAGGCAGTTGAGTTTTGAAGAATAGGGGTCATAGTTTGATTATGATAGGCTAGTTGTATGACTATAATCATTAAACAAGAATATAATCAAAAGATATTTTATTTAAATTTGAGTATATAATTAACGATTGCATCCCAACGAATTTCAATACGAAGAATCGAAGCTCATTTCACTGCTTAAAGAAGATAGTGAGTATGCGTTTCAGTTGCTGTACGATCGGCATAGGAAACGTATATATCAAACCGGATTGCGGTATTTAAAATCACCCATTTTAGCACAAGAGGTAGTACAGGATGTATTTTTGAAGTTGTGGTTTAATAGAAAGCAACTTAAAGAAAATCAACCCATTGAAGCTTGGTTATACACTTTAGCCAAGAATAATATACTTAACCGAATGAAAAAATTGGCCAATGAGTGGAAGGCCATTAAGGGTTTGGGTTTAATTTCCGAAACTTCAGAGAATTCGGCGGAATCTGCCTTGCAGTTTGCCCAATACAATCAAATGCTGCAAGAAGCTATTGCGGCTTTGCCCGAACAACAGCAAAAAGTATTTTTGTTAGCAAGGAATGAGCAGTTGAGTCATCGTGAAATTGCCGAAGCGCTCCATATCTCCCCATTAACGGTTAAAACCCATATGTCTAGAGCATTGGAGTCTATTAAAATCTTTTTTTC
>JBMOHZ010000454.1:0-2144 GCA_049317585.1 Paludibacter sp. | reverse complement strand
TTCAGAAATTGAATACCCCAAACACCAGTAAGCTGAGCAGTACTTTGTTTTCCCTGAATGTATTTATAGAGAACTTTTAGGTTTAAAGTTTTAGAAAAATCAGCGTTATTCCAACCCCAATCAAGTCCAGCCAAATAAGCATTGTTTATGGGAAAACCTGCACCTCCGTCTATTAAAAAACCGCCATTATACTCCACATGGGCACTAAACGGACCGTTCCAGAATTTCAAACAGCGAGCAATTTCCATATAGGCTAACGACGGTTGATTTTGTGCTCCCCCGTTAAAATCCATATCTACAAAGAAAAAAGTATTGCCCCATTTGTCGGTTTTAAACATTTCGAGCGTAGAAGTTACATAACTGCGATCTTTACCAAAATCATAATGTACCTGAAGATTGGTTTGTGCCTGTAAAGCTATCGCTGCAAACGCAAAGCATACGAAAATCAGTTTTTTCATGAAAAATAATTTATATTTTATTTCTATATATTCAAAAATTACCAAATCAAAACTCTGAATTCGTTACTCAGAACTCTGAACTCATAATTTTAAACTATTCTTCCACTATTTCTATTTTCAAAATTTTATCACCCTGACGGATATCGTCGATTACATCAACGCCTTCAACTACTTTACCAAAGCAAGTATGATTGCGGTCGAGATGAGCCGTATTACGACGACTGTGGCATATAAAAAACTGCGAGCCACCTGTATTTCGTCCAGCATGTGCCATCGATAGTACTCCACGATCGTGGTATTGGTTTTCGCCATCCAACTCACATTTAATAGTATAACCTGGGCCACCTGCTCCTGTACCATTTGGGCAACCGCCCTGAATTACAAAATCAGGAATTACGCGGTGAAACGTTAGTCCATTGTAAAATCCTTTTTCTGATAAAGTTATAAAATTATCTACGGCCAAAGGTGCATCCTTTTCGTAAAACTCCACCTTCATAACTCCCTTTACTGTTGTAATAATTGCTTTTTTCATTCTTTTTATTGTTGTTTTAATTGTTTAAAATTGAAAATATATAAACGGTTGAATCTCTGATGATTTTATTTGTATCACTAAAAATATTATAAGCGACAAATATACTAATTTTAAAATAAATGGCGAACGAATCACTAAATCCTCAACTTTCTGTTCGTGTTTTTTGGATACAAAATGTAGCATAAACCCAATGATAATTAACACTGTAACCAAGGTGTAACCTGCAATGAATTCAGTAATAATTTCGGGATGAAACGAAGTGAAAATCTGCGTCAAAACAGCCCCTACCGTTTGCATGTTGTCGGCTCTGAAAAAAATCCACGTAAAACAAACAAAATGAAATGTTAGTATAACGCCTACAAGCTTGGTAAGTTTATTTTTGGGAATTTGTACAATGGATTGAAAGAACTTCTCTATTGCCAACATGCATCCATGCAAGGCTCCCCAAATCACAAATCGCAATGCAGCACCATGCCATAAACCACCCAAAAGCATTGTTATCATCAAGTTAATGTAAGTTCGAAGTTTCCCTTTACGATTTCCACCCAACGAAATGTACAAATAATCGCGCAGCCATGTGGACAGTGAAATATGCCATCGCCTCCAAAATTCGGTAATACTTGCCGACTGATAAGGCGAGTTAAAATTGATATTAAGCTTGTATCCCATTAAAAGTGCAATACCAATGGCCATATCGGAATAACCCGAAAAATCGCAGTAAATTTGTAAGGCATAACCATATACGCCCATCAAGTTTTCGAAGCCGGTATATAATGCGGGACCATCAAAAATGCGATCAACAAAATTGAGACTAATATAATCCGAAATAATTGCCTTTTTGAACAATCCACTCGAAATCAAGAAAATAGCTCTCCCAAAGTCGGCTCTGCTAACAAAAGGCGTTTTCTTTATTTGTGGAATAAAATCGATGGCTCGTACAATAGGTCCCGCCACCATTTGAGGGAAAAATGTTACAAAAAATGCAAATTCGGAAAGGCTTTTAACTGGCTCGATATTACGCCTATATACATCAAAAGTATAACTCAAACTCTGAAAGGTAAAAAATGAAATTCCAACCGGAAGAAAAATATTAAATGGGTCGAAGGGCTTATTTATCAAGTCATAAAAACTCGAAAACAGAAAATTTGTATACT
>JBMOHZ010000453.1:0-2154 GCA_049317585.1 Paludibacter sp. | reverse complement strand
ACTATATTATTTCTATGTTGTAATCTTTGTTAATTAAAATGTATCACATGAAGAGCATAAAAGCTAAAGGAGTTGTATTCGGATTCCGTTTTGCATTGTTTATTTGCATTTCGTTTACTTATTTAAACGCAAATACACAAACCAGTTATGCTATCAAAAATCCTATTCATTCTTCGCAAATTCAACTTTTTAATTTAGAAAGCGATAGATTAATTCAAGTTATGAATCAACATGCGTTTGTTTATGATACAAAAACGCAATCCAACAAGGAAATAAAATTTAATTTTGACTCAATAATCCTTGTTTGCTATAAAAGTATCTTTCGAGCTAACGCTGATTCAGCGATAAAAATTAGATCGAGATTAAGGCTTCAAAATGCCGATGAAACTACAATTTACGGTTTTAAAAATATTGACGATAAATGCTATTTCTTTTGTAGCCTGCGTACCGTTACAATAGATACATTTGATAATACTCATTTAACAATAATACCGACTATTTTTATACTAAAAACAGACCTAGACTTTACGTTACTTAAAGTGCATTGTACTTCAACTAAATACGTAAAAAACCTAATCTATATAAGCCCTTCCATACCTAATGGTGGCATTTGTATGACGAATGATTCGAGTCTATTATTGCCATTATACCATCCTGGGATTACAACCATTCGAGACCATAAATACCTTAATGAAAACATAACGGATGATTGTATTGGTCAATTCTCGTTAAACAAAAATCACATTTCACTAATTCAAACGAAAAAAATTGACAATATATATAATTTATCGATGACCTTTAATGGGCCTGCAGCCATCGACAATGTTATTGGTGATTTTTCTCGTCCGTTTGCCTACCTCTCCCATGTTCCAATTGTTTACGATATTAAGAATAAAACTAGAATTAATTTTTATGAACCACAAGAAGATACGCTTTTGTTAATACAAAACGTTGAGAACAAAAATTACGACATATTGCAGTGCTTTGCAGATGAAAGTTTGTTGTCCGTAATTTTTTGCGATAATGAAAAAGTAGTTCTCGGCAACTATTCATTAAAAAACTATCGCAAGGAATATTTTAAGTTGGATATACCAAAAAAACACATTCCGTTATCGCTGAAAGGCAATATTTACAAATATGCACTCGTAACAGAAGAAAACATTCAAATTCAATTTCTTCGAATATTTTAGATTTTAACAACTTTCGATAAGCAATGATGTTATTTTGGCATAGGTTTAACAAAAGTGTACCTTTGCATCATAGCTGTGAAATAGCCATATTATGTTAGAAATAAAAGTACCCGCCGTTGGCGAATCAATAAGTGAAGTTACAGTAGGAAAATACTACAAGAGAGAGGGTGATGCTGTAAAGATGGATGAGGTAATCGCTGAATTCGAATCAGACAAAGCTACGTTTGAACTCAATGCTCCATCAGATGGTGTTATCAAGAGATTTTATGCCAATGAAGGAGATGCCATCGCTGTTGGTGCTACCATCTGCGACTTCGATGTGAATGCACGAAGTGAATCAAATATCACAGCATCTGAGATAGAGCCTGTATCGACTGCCACCGTTTCAAAACCCGAAATTAAAATAAACGCAACGGATAAATCGAATGTAATTCCTAAAACGGTTACAACATCAAAACCAACGCCTACTGTAAAAAGCGAAACAACTTTTGACCGTCAAGTAAGCCTTAACGACAATCAATTGAAATATCGAGGTGTACGTATGGAACGAATGAGTAGCTTACGCAAAACGATAAGCAAACGCTTGGTTGCTGTAAAAAATGAAACAGCCATGCTTACTACCTTCAATGAAGTGGACATGAAGCCTATTATGGATTTGCGTTCTAAATACAAGGATATGTTTAAAGAAAAACATGGCGTCGGCCTTGGATTTATGTCTTTCTTTACTCGTGCCTGCTGCGAAGCGTTACTCTCGTTTCCAAATGTAAATGCACAACTTGAAAACGATAATATTATTTACCATGACTATTGCGATATCAGCGTAGCGGTGAGTACAGAAAAAGGGTTGGTTGTTCCGGTTCTGCGCAATGCTCAGCAAATGTCGTTGTCGGAAATTGAAAAGGAAATTATACAAATTGCAGGCAAGGCCCGCGATGGAAAGCTCACCATCGAAGAAATGACTGGA
>JBMOHZ010000452.1:0-2157 GCA_049317585.1 Paludibacter sp. | reverse complement strand
TGTAAATGGTAAATATATAAATAGTAAATAATATTATGAGCAGAATTTTAATAACAGGTGGTGCGGGCTTTTTGGGTTCACACTTGGGTGACAAGCTTTTAGCGCAGGGTCACGAAGTAATTTGTTTGGACAATTTTTTCACTGGTCGTCGTAAAAATATTGAACATAATTTGAAGAATCCGTACTTCGAATTTGTACGACATGATGTAACAAGTCCTTACATGGCCGAAGTGGACGAAATTTACAATTTAGCATGTCCGGCGTCGCCTGTGCATTACCAATACAACCCTATTAAAACCGTTAAAACATCGGTAATGGGTGCTATCAATATGCTCGGATTAGCCAAACGTGTAAAAGCAAAAATTTTGCAAGCGTCAACTAGCGAAGTTTATGGTGATCCGCATGTACATCCACAACCCGAAGCTTATTGGGGCAATGTAAACACCATTGGTATACGCTCATGCTACGATGAAGGTAAGCGTTGTGCCGAGACATTATTTATGGACTATCATCGTCAAAATGGAGTTAAAATTAAAATTATTCGCATTTTCAATACCTACGGACCTCGCATGAACCCTGACGATGGACGTGTTGTTTCTAATTTTATAGTGCAAGCACTTAAAGGGCAGGATATTACTATTTTTGGCGACGGAATGCAAACTCGTAGCTTTCAGTACGTTGATGATTTATTGGAAGGTATGGTTCGCCTAATGGGCACCGACGACTCAGTAACTGGGCCTGTTAACGTTGGAAACCCCAATGAGTTTACCATGCTAGAGTTAGCTACAAAAGTAATTGACTTAACCGGATCGAAATCGAAATTAATTTTTGAAGCTCTACCTGCCGATGATCCTAAGCAACGACAACCCGACATACGACTTGCTGGAGAATTGTTAAACGGTTGGAAACCAAATATTCAATTGGAAGAAGGATTGATCAAAACAATAGCTTATTTCGAAGAAGAATTAAATCTGAAATAGCACAATATAAAACCAAAAAACGCAAATCAAATTAAATTCGATTTGCGTTTTTTGATTACTAAAACAATATTATTGAAAAAACCCTTGTTGTTCAAGTGCTTTTAGAAATTTTTCGGAGAAAAATTCATTATTTTTCTTGGTATAACGAACATCGGTAAATACTTGTGCCAAGGTTTCTTTGTTATTATCAGCAACAAATTTTTTATAAAAATCCAGTTCTTCTTTTTCCAAATAAAGAGTATCTATAGTTTCTGGAGTAAAATCCTTATACGTTTCAAAATGAACAACCGATGCCAATGGAAGTCGATCGGTGATAGGAGGTGTCGTTTCGGGATATCCTATTGTGAGTGTTGTAATAGGCACTACTAGTTTTGGCAATTGCAACGCATTTATAATTTCCTGAGCATTGTAAGTAGTTGTACCTAAGTAGCAAATTCCCAATCCGGCATTTTCGGCAGCTATAGCTACAGTTTGTGCAAAAATTATGGCATCGATAGCAGCTGCCATAAACGATTGAAAATTAGCGTATCCGGGCTCAGCATTGCGTTGTTTACACCACTGAGTTATTCGATTAAAGTCGGCACAAAAGGTAAGCACCACAGGCGCCTGTTTTAGCATTGGCTGATTAAAATGTGCTGGCGATAATTGTTTTTTTAAGTTTTCGTCGGTAGTTACAATAACGCTATAAGCCTGCATATTGCCTGTATTGGACGATTGAGCACCAGCTTCGAGTATTTGTTGAAGTAAATTAGCATCAATGGGTTGCTCACTGTAATTACGAATTGTACGTCGCTGAGTAAGAAATTCGAACATAATGTTGATTTTGTATTTTTTTGGGTATGCAAAGATACAACTTGCGACCAAATTTTGACGTAATTTGCTTTTAATTTTTGATATAAATACCTTGTTTTATGCATTTGTTATTAATATCACGTGTTTAATTCAAACTATCTTAAATTATTTTTGTTAATGTAGTGAGGATATAAATTTTTATTTGATAACTTTGCAAAATAATTAAACAAAAACAACCATGGCTTTACAAATTGGTGATAAAGCGCCCGAGAGTTTGGGCGTAAATCAAAACGGAAAAGAAATTAAACTTTCGGATTATACAGGAAAAAAAATAGTTTTATATTTTTACCCCAAAGACAGCACGCCTGGCTGTACAGCTCAAGCT
>JBMOHZ010000451.1:0-2164 GCA_049317585.1 Paludibacter sp. | reverse complement strand
TGTTTAAAGTTGAAATTAACAAAGATAGTATGCTTGTATTCGACAAAGTAAATAAGAAATTATATACTGTTCCTTTTGAGTTTTTTAAAACCAAATTTGGATTAACTGTTGGCTTTTACGACTTGCAAGCGATACTTTCGAACCGATTTTTTACAGTAGGCAAAACCGAACCCGATTTGTTGAATTGTAAAAAAACGGAAAGCCCAACTAGTCAGAATATGATTGAGTACCGAACAGATGAAATGATACAGCAAATACTATTGAATGCTAACGACCGGATTGAAAAACAAGAAATAAATGCGCTAAAGTCAGATTATAAAATGACAGTTGCTTACAGCAATTTTGTGCAAATTGATAAATTTATTTTTCCGCAAATAATTAATATACAGGCATTAAACAGCAAACGAAACCTAACGTTTGATTTTAAAATTACAAAGGCAATTTTCGATACCGATCTTAATTTTAGCAGTGTGGACCGAACTAAATATACCAAAGGCGATATTAATCAGTTAATGAATAAATAAAAAGGTAATGAACATTAAACCATTATTATATCTTCTGCTTTTGTGCCTCGTGCTTCCTTTGCAGGCTCAAAGCGTAAAAGAACTCGAAACACAGCGCAAGCAAGCATTGAAGGTTCTCGAATCGACAAACAAAATGCTGAATGAGACTAAAAAGTCGCAAAAGAGCTCATTGACCAAGTTGACCATTATCAATAAAAATATCAATGAGCGAAAATCGTTGATAAAAAATATTTCGACTGAAATTGTAGCGCTTGATAGCGAAGTAACCCGCTTAAACCAAGAAAAAAAGGTGCTTGAAAGCCAATTAACGAAGCTAAAAAATGACTATGCTCGCTTGGTGCAGGAGGCACATACTAACCGAAGTATTTATGCTAAAATAATGTTTATACTTTCGGCCGAAACTTTCGATCAATCGTATCGTAGAATGCGTTACTTACAGGAATTTCAGGAATATCGCAAAGCACAAGTTCGTAAAATTGAAGGCGTAAAGGTTCAAATTATTTCGAAAAGTGATAGTCTTACGAAAAATAAAAATACCAAAGTAGTTGTTGTAAAACAGAAAGAGGCCGAAACAGTTAAATTATCGAAGGATGAAAAGATTGTGAAAGTGCAACTTACTGACTTAAAAAAGAAAGAAAGTAAACTCAGAGCCGATTTAAAAATTCAACAAAAGAAAGCGGCTGATTTAAATAATAAGATTGCGAGTATTATAGCTGCCGAAATTAAAAAAGCTGAAGCTAAACGTAATGCTGAGAAGCAACAACAAATTTTGACACAAAAGGCAATAGAAGCTAAAAAAGCTGCCGATGCTAAACGTGCTGAAGAACAACGAAAACGTATAGCTGCCGAAAAAGCAGAGGAACTCCGACGACTTGCTGAGGAGAAAAGCAAAAGCACTAACTCCAAAGAAGCCAAAGCAGAGGTAAAAGCAGCTG
Source organism: Paludibacter sp. (assembly GCA_049317585.1). Taxonomy (GTDB): domain Bacteria; phylum Bacteroidota; class Bacteroidia; order Bacteroidales; family Paludibacteraceae; genus Paludibacter. The sequence continues at coordinate 705 of JBMOHZ010000451.1, read as the reverse complement.
TAAAGGCCGAAGAAATTGCCAAAGCCGAAGCAAAAACAGCTGCTTCCGAAGCAAATAAAGCAGAAGAAATTGCCGAAAAAGAGGCCAAAACACCTGCTAAAAACACAGCTGTTTCGGCACTTACAAGAGAGGAAACGTTAATCTCTGGTAATTTTGCAGCCAATCAAGGGCGATTGCCTTGGCCAACATCCAATGGTTATATAAGTGGACATTATGGCGTACAAGCGCATCCTGTTCTTAAGCACGTAACAACTAACAATAAAGGTATTTACTTACAAACGCCTGCCCGAAGTAACGCAAGAGCAGTTTTTGAAGGCACAGTTACACAGCGATTCTCCATTCCGGGCACTAATAACGCTGTAATAATTCAACATGGCGAATTTAGAACTGTATATGCCAACTTAACCGAAATTTATGTAAATGTAGGCGATAAAGTATCGGCAAAACAATCGATTGGTCGAATTTTTACAGACTCCGATAACGACAACAAAACAGAACTTTACTTTCAAATTTGGCAAGGACGTGGACTTTTAAATCCAGAAAGTTGGATAGCAAAATAATTATTATGGAAGAACAAATTATCACACAATCAGTTGATTACGGCGATAGCAATATTATTACGCTCGAAGGATTAGAGCATGTGCGTCGTCGCCCGGGAATGTATATCGGAAAATTAGGCGATGGAACACATTCCGACGATGGTAT
>JBMOHZ010000450.1:0-2178 GCA_049317585.1 Paludibacter sp. | reverse complement strand
AGCAGCATTCATGCCGCCTATATCAGTTAAATAGAAGTGTCCATACTCATTGATAGTTGTCTGGAGTTGTTTTATAATAGCGCTTTTATCTTCCTTTTTCATAAATGTAAATTTTATTCTTCAATTGATTTTGGGTCTATTTTAATACCCGCACTCATTGTGCTTGAAAGATAAATGCTCTTAACATAAGTACCTTTAGCCGACGTTGGTTTCAGTTTCATTAAAGTAGAAACAAATTCTTTAGCGTTACCTACAAGCTGTTCAGGAGTAAAGGATACTTTACCAATTCCAGTGTGTACAATACCGTATTTATCAACTTTAAAGTCGATTTTACCTTGTTTTACTTCTTTAACAGCTTTACCTACTTCGTTGGTAACAGTACCGCTCTTAGGGTTTGGCATCAATCCGCGAGGACCGAGTACACGACCTAAAGCACCTAATTTACCCATGATAGCAGGCATAGTGATGATAACATCCACATCTGTCCAGCCTCCTTTAATTTTATCGATATATTCATCGAGTCCTACAAAGTCGGCGCCTGCCTCTACAGCAGCAGCTTCCTGATCGGGAGTACATAATGCAAGAACCCTTACTTGCTTACCGGTTCCATTTGGCAACGACACTACGCCGCGCACCATTTGATTGGCTTTACGTGGATCAACACCTAAACGTACATCTATATCTACAGAAGCATCAAACTTAGTAGTAGTAATTTCTTTTACTAACGCAGCTGCTTCCTTAAGTGTATAGGCTTTTCCAGCTTCAATCTTTTCAAAAGCCAACTTTTGTTTTTTTGTCAGTTTACTCATTTTTTAATTGAAGTTTATTAATTATTAATTGAAAAACTACCTTTTACGGTAATGCCCATACTTCTAGCTGTACCAGCTACCATTTTCATGGCGGCTGCTAATTCAAAACAATTCAAGTCGACCATTTTATCTGTTGCAATTTGTTGAACCTGGTCCCAAGTGATTTCGGCCACTTTTTTACGATTTGGTTCAGCTGATCCACTTTTTAATTTAGTAGCTTCCAATAATTGAATTGCTACCGGTGGAGTTTTAACAATAAAATCGAATGATTTGTCTGAATAATAGGTGATAACAACAGGTAAAACTTTACCCGGTTTGTCCTGGGTTCTGGCATTGAATTGTTTGCAAAACTCCATAATATTGATCCCTTTAGAACCTAATGCAGGTCCTACTGGGGGAGATGGATTTGCTGCCCCTCCTTTAATCTGTAATTTAATAAGTCCAGCAATTTCTTTAGCCATAATAATCTGTTTTTTGTTGTTTTTTTGGAAAAAACCAGTTTGTAACCAACTTGTCTATTCCTTCTCTACTTGCGTAAATGATAATTCGAGCGGAGTTTTCCGTCCGAATATCAAAACCATAACTTTGAGTTTTTTCTTATCTGTGTGAACTTCTTCAATAATCCCTGACAAGCCCGAAAACGGACCTGAAATCACCTTAACGCTTTCGCCCACAATATATGGAGTTAGCATTTCTTCACCCACTTCTTGCATATCATCCACACTACCTAATATTCTGTTTACCTCTGATTGGCGAACAGGTATTGGCGAATGCGATTTTTCTTGTAAGAAACCGATTACATTTGGTGTATTACGGAGACGATGTGGAATTTCACCAATCAGATTAGCCTCAATCAAGATATATCCCGGCATACAACTACGTTCTTTTGTAATTTTTTTGCCGTTACGAATCTGGTAAACCTTTTCGGTTGGAATTAATACCTGAGCAACGTATTGACCGAGATCAGAATTTTTCATTTCTGCCTCAATATACTCTTTTACTTTTGCTTCCTTGCCACTAATGGCGCGGAGAACATACCATTTAAAATTTGTTGTCTCTGACACTTTTGTTCCTCCTTATTAAAAATTTACGACAGTAGACCGTAGATAACCGTCATGATCTTTTCAAAACCTAAGTCCATAACCCAAACTAATAATGCTAGTATGATGGAAGCTATCAATACTATTACAGCACTATTGGTTAGTTCGGTTCGTGTTGGCCACGATACTTTCTGAACTAGTTCTGAATACGACTCTTTGATATAGTTTATTATCTTCATATTTATATAAAATAGAATAAGCACGGGCAGAGAGGCTCGAACTCCCGACACCTGGTTTTGGAGACCAGTGCTCTACCAACTGAGCTACGC
>JBMOHZ010000449.1:0-2185 GCA_049317585.1 Paludibacter sp. | reverse complement strand
CCAAAATATCCACAATCACAGCATTTATGGCACTTTTCGGCATTCCATCAAATTTTGCATTAGAAGGTTCTTGCACCGCAACAATTCCGTTTTGTTCTTTAATTGTTTTTATTCCCATACTGCCATCGCTACCCATTCCCGATAGAATAACTCCTACACTATTTTCTTGCTGATCTTCGGCCAATGAGCGTAAAAAACAATCAATAGGAAGTCGCAAACCACGTGTTTCAATTGGATCGAACAAATACAAGCAGCCTTTTAAAATCGACATACTTTTGTTGGGAGGAATTACATAAACATGATTTTGCTGCACTTGCATTTGGTCTGATACCTGAACAACTTTCATTTCGGTAGTCCGTTGCAAAAGTTCGGGCATAATACCCACATGAGTTGGGTCGAGATGCTGAATAACCACATAAGCCATTCCACTATTGGTTGGTACATTCCCAAAGAATTGTTCCAATGCTTCTAATCCGCCTGCCGATGCTCCTATACCTACAATAGGAAAACTGACTTTATTTGAAATTTTAATTTCTTTTGGTTGAGAAACTGCGTTTTCTTTACTGGTATTTGTTTTTTTCATGTTTTCTAATAATTACGGGACTTCTAAAAAATGGTTATAACCGATTAATATGTTTAAACTTCTGTGTTTTTGAATTATTAACTATTCAAAATCCAATACAAAGATAATATTTATTTAAAACAACAAACCTGATAATTTTGTAAAAATTATCAGGTTTATTAACTTCTAATTGTAGCAGTTTAAAATGGTTATTTAAGCATTGTGAAATCGGCTACGGTTTCGTCGCCTGCCACTACCTTTTGATTGGTAAGGATGGCAGTTTGATAATCGAGAATTGTGACTTCTACGTTGTAAGTAGCTGCTGGAAGAGTATCGAAGAGATAGATTCCGTCATCGTCGGTTTCGGCAGTAAATGTGGTGCCTGTGAGATTAACGGTAGCTCCCTGTATGGGGATTCCATCGGTTTTGTCGGTAACAGTTCCGGTTAATATGCCGGCTTCATCATCGGTAACTTCGCCGTTGCTCTTTTTTGCATGGCGGGTGGGCATACTGTTGCGGGCAGAATTATAGGCTGCAAACAATTCCGGATTATTGTTACGGAACAGCAATATCATTTTGTCGAAACTGTTGCCAAGTATATCCTTTCCTTCAATTATTAATTTGCCAATAATATCTGACTGGGCATATTTTTTCTGCCACGAAACCTTATTTAGCTGAGAATTATCGGAATAATCGATAATTAAAGCATTTAAATCATCAACCTGCGATTGCTGAATACCAAAATTCATAAGTTCGCCAATGTTTTCGGTTGCCCTTAAATGAATAGTTTTACAAACTTCGGCAACTGTTTCGTCGCGTAGGCGGTTAAAAGCCGATAACGGATAATTTACTTCTGTATTCAGATCTTTTTTATCGTTAGCAAGTGCAAAAGCTGAAGTTATCTGTCCCATTTCGAAAGCAGCATTGCACATTTTAGTACGGCGAACACTTTTAATTTCTGTTTGTCCAGAAATATTAATGCTCTGTTTTTGAACTGACAAACTCAATTGATCGATAATTTCAAAAAGTTTGATTCTCGCAGTTTTAAAAGCCGGAATTGCGTCAATGTCTGACAAGTATGGGGTTATACCTGTTTTTACGACTTTGAACATTGAATAATTGTTTTCCTGATAATCTGTCATATTGGTTTTATTGTATTAAATAAAATTAAATAAAAAGATTGCTGAACTCAACAATCCTATCTTTTGAACTTGCAGGGCAAGTGTTGAGATCGGTGAAATGTTTAATGTTTGATGTAAAGACCCTTTTGCAGCGTGCGAAAACCTTATTGCAGCATGTGAAAAGCATTTTGCAGCATGTAAAAACCCTTTTGCAGCATGTAAAAACCATTTTGCAGCGTGTGAAAACCATTTTGCAGCGTGTGAAAACCATTTTGCAGTATGTAAAAACCATTTTGCAGCATGTGAAGACCTTATTGCAGCATGTAAAAACCGTTTTGCAGCATGTGAAGACCTTATTGCAGCATGTAAAAACCATTTTGCAGCATGTGAAGACCTTATTGCAGCATGTAAAAACCGTTTTGCAGCATGTGAAGACCTTATTGCAGCATGTAAAAACCATTTTGCAGCATGTGAAGACCTTATTGCAGCATGTAAAAACCGT
>JBMOHZ010000448.1:0-2186 GCA_049317585.1 Paludibacter sp. | reverse complement strand
ACTCTTCCGATTATAATCGGAATGCTCTGAACCAGCTGAGCTAAACGCCCGATATATAAATTAAATAAAGATCAATGTTGACGGATTTGAACCGCTGACTCTTCCGATTATAATCGGAATGCTCTGAACCAGCTGAGCTAAACGCCCGATATTTGCTTTTTCGCTATCTCTTTAGCGTGTGCTTCATTTCTAAAGCGGTGCAAAGATACTTCTTTTTTCTAAACCTCCAAATTATTTTGGTGATTTTTTCATGAAAAAAGTAAATTATTTTACAATACCGGCAAAGCCCATAAATGCCATTGCCAATAAACCTGCTGTAATCAATGAGATAGGTGTACCATCAATACCTTTTGGCAAACGGGTCATTCCTAGTTGCTCACGAATACCTGCAAATAACACCAATGCAAGACCAAAACCCATGGCTGTAGAAATTGCGAAAACGACACTTTCAATCAAATTCATATCCTTTTGGATAACCATAATAGCTACACCCAGAATAGTGCAGTTGGTAGTGATTAATGGTAAAAATACACCCAAAGCCTGATAAAGCGCTGGTGATGCTTTTTTAAGAATTATCTCAACTAATTGCACTAAGGCAGCAATGATAAGAATAAATGTAAGTGTTTGTAAAAACGCTATATTAAACGGCTCTAATATCGTTTTTTGAATGATATAAGTAATCAATGTAGCTAATGTCATTACAAATGCTACTGCCCCACTCATACCTAAGGCTGTTTCAATTTTTTTAGAGACTCCCAAAAACGGACAAATACCCAAAAATTGCGACAACACGATGTTGTTCACAAATACTGCACTGATAAAAATTAATATATAAGTCATAACTTTTTTATTTACTAGTTCTTCAATTACTATTTAGCGCTTGGCTCTGCCAAGAATTTTCATTCTATCTCCTCATCATTTTATCAACACATTAGCATCATTAAGCTTTCTTCAATTTACTCATTACAGCAATCAGAAATCCGAGAGCAATAAATGCTCCTGGTGCAAGTACAAATATCAGCATCCCATATTTATCAGGGAATAGCGTAAATCCAAATGCTTTGCCAGTTCCAAGAATTTCGCGAATAGTGCCGAGCATGGTTAATGCCATCGAAAAGCCGAGCCCCATACCTAAACCATCGAGCGACGACTTGAAAACTGAGTTTTTGGCAGCGAATGCTTCAGCACGTCCTAACACAATGCAATTCACTACAATAAGTGGAATAAAGATCCCTAATTTAGCATACAATTCGGGCAAATAAGCTTGCATACTCATTTCGACTACCGATACAAAAGTGGCAATAACCACCACGTAAGCTGGTATGCGAACATTGTCGGGTATAATATTTTTAAGCAATGAAATAACTAAATTTGAACCTAACAGTACAAATGTGGTGGCCAATCCCATACTTAGCCCGTTTATGGCCGACGAAGTGGTTGCCAACGTAGGACACATTCCCAAAATGAGAACGAAAGTTGGATTCTCATTGATAAATCCATTCAGGAATACTTTCAGATTTGAATTTTTACTCATGATGTTTTCCTTATTTAATTAATTGAATTGTTTTGGGTTGAGTCATTTTCAGTAACGGCTACCTCATCTTGGTTAGTGATAAACGCATGATACGCATTACGTACCGAAAATAAAAATGCTCGCGACGAAATGGTGGAAGCAGTAATAGCATCTATTTCGCCTCCATCCTTACTTACAGTGAGGTTTGCTATAGCAGGATTTTTGCCTATTATACTTTGGTTTCCATTGTTTGTTTTAAACCAATCTACCATTTTTGTTCCTAGACCTGGTGTTTCTTTTTGCTCCAACACCGAATAGTTAACAATATTTCCGTTCTTATCAAATCCTACCATGATCACTATTTTACCAGCAAAACCATTATTGGATGACGTTTCAACGGCTGAACCCACAAACTCATTTTTAGCATCATAAGCTTTGTGTACAACCATGTTTTCGTTGCCATCAGCAATTTTTACGGGCTCGCCTAAGTGATCGAATGCAGGAAGCACCTCTTTAATTGCATTTTGTTGCTTGGCAATTTTCGATGCAGCAATAGGTGCTTTCGTAAACTCGTACACCGAAGCCAATGTGCCAGCTGCAAAAAGGGCTATGCCCGATAGTACCAACACCATATTTTTAAAACTTGATTCTAATTGTGCCATTTCTTTTCGTG
>JBMOHZ010000447.1:0-2196 GCA_049317585.1 Paludibacter sp. | reverse complement strand
TCAGGTAACGCATATTTTTCGATAGTTGGCATTTCCGGAAAGGACTGGAAACCATATTCGGAGACAAATCGGCTTGCATTATCTAAAAACTTCTCGAATGGCTCGCGCTTATGCCAAACGCCCCAATAGTGTGCATCGCCTTCAGTATTTACAGTGGCATGTTTTTTAGTGTCGAAGGTCATGGGCGATGAATGGCGGTAAGCCCTGCTGCCATCATATTCCGCCACTACTTTTGGCAAAATGTCTTTAAAAATATCTTCGTAGGCTTTCCAAATTGTTGCTTTCTGTTGCTCGTTGTACATTTTTTTCCAGCCCCAACCACCTGCAGCTGTGTATTGAGCCCATGCCACGTCTATTTCGTTGTTGCCGCACCATAAGGCAATAGACGGATGATTGCGCAATCTTTTCACATTGTCGATGGCTTCTGCCTTTACGTTTGCCAGAAACTCGGGATTACCCGGATACATACCACATGCAAACATAAAATCCTGCCATACCAATATTCCACGCTCATCGCACAAACGGTAGAAATTATCATCCTCGTAAATTCCGCCACCCCACTCGCGAATCATGTTCATATTGGCTTTCACGGCGTTGTCTATTTCATTTTCATACACTTCTTTGGTCAGCCGGTCGGCAAAAACATCGTTGGGAATGTGATTTGCCCCCTTCATAAATACTGGTACACCATTCAGTTCGAAATACATGCAAACCCCTTTCCCGTCAGCATCCGGTTTTTCAATCACTTTGATGGTACGGATTCCAATGCTTTGCTCTTTACTGCTGATGGTTACATTATTGCTTGATAATGAAGCCTCAATGTTATACATATTTTGTTTTCCCAATCCATTTGTCCACCAAAGTTTAGGATTTGCAATTTCAAGTGGTATTGAATACTCATTCACCCCAACAGCCACTTCCACTATGCGGCTTGCCAACAGTTTTTTGTTGGTTTTGTCGGTTATGGTTAAAACTCCGGTTCCCTTTGATACACCTTCAATAGTAACATTGGCAGTAAGATTGGCTTTTTGCTTGCTAAGCTGACCTTGTTTGATATACAAATCGGTGATGTACGAATCATTGGAAGAAATGATATATACCGGTCGCCACACGCCAGATGTAACCAATCGTGGACCCCAATCCCAACCGAAATGATACGGAGCTTTGCGCTGATAGGAACTAACTAATTGACTTTTGCTTAGTCCGCCAACAATCTCAAGTGCCATCATATCGCTGTGTGCCGGCAAGGTGAAACCATATTCTTCCAGTTTTTTCAATCCCACTTCAATGGGCGAATGAAAATAAATCCGCAGTTCATTTTTTCCGGCTTTCAGTTTGCCTTTTACATTCACCAGCCAGGTGCGAAACATATTGTCGGCACTAAGTATTTTAGAACTGTTTAGATAAACATCAGCGTGTGTATCCAAACCATCGAATTTTAACTGAACCAGTTGACTGTTTGCCACCGATTCGCTCACTTGCAAGGTCGTGCGGTATTCCCAGTCCGTTTTATCTATCCATTGCAGTTGTTTTTCGTTGGTGCGGTAGTAAGGGTCATTGATTTTGCCATTGCGCAAAAGGTCGGAATGCACACAGCCCGGAACTACTGCCGGCAGCCATTCTCCTTCGTTTTTTTGTTTGAACTGCCACTGAGTTTGGACTTTTTCTATTATAGGAAAGATATTTTGGGAAAAACTATAGCTTGACAACAAAATCACAGCGAATACAATACTACTTATTTTTCTCATCGTGTTATTGAATAATTAATTTATTGGATCTGATACCATTTTTTGTAAATACATTCACAAGATATATTCCTGGCAAACAGTTATTCTTAAACTGAATAGCCAACAAATTTTCATTTTGAACGTTTTTGCTGAATTGAATTTCCCGACCACATAAATCGGTCACAGTTAATTTACTTTTGGCTATGTTCTCGTACTCGAGTTTTACATTGCCTGTAGTACTTGGATTAGGTGTAATCATCAGTTTTCGCAAAGTAAAAGGTTCATCTACTGTAGCTATATTGTTTAATATTGAAGCATTACCATATATATCCACCGCAGAAACTTTAAAATAAGTTGTTGAAGTATTATTAAAGTATTTGAAAGTTGTACCTATGGTTGAACAAATTTGGTTTGCAGGAGATGGGACAAAATCGGCTGTTGAACATTGATAAATACGGTAGTAACAAAA
>JBMOHZ010000446.1:0-2200 GCA_049317585.1 Paludibacter sp. | reverse complement strand
GCTTGGTCAAGTTCAATCACATCGCCAACTTTGACGAGCACTTTAACAATGGAAGCCGATTTTATATTTTCACCCAATTCGGGTATTTTAAAATTCTTCATTATTTATGAAATCATAGGGTTTAACTTATTTGCATCAATTCCAAGCTCATCCATGGCTTTTTTCAAATCTGCCAATTTGTAATTACCTTCTTTATACAAAGCATAAAGCGTTGTAAATGCAATGTGTTTGGCATCCACTTCGAAGAAATCGCGTAATTTTTCGCGTGTTTCCGAACGTCCAAAACCATCAGTACCAAGCGTGTAAAGTCTTTTTGGCAACCATTTTGAGATAGAATCGGGCAATGTTTTTACATAATCCGAAGCAGCTACAATTACGCCATCATTGTTAATTAAGGTCGCAACGTAAGGAGTTTTTTCCTGTTCAGGATGTAATAAATTATAGCGTTCTACATCCAAACCGTCGCGTTGCAATTCTTTGTAACTTGTTACACTATAAACATTTACACCAACACCATATTTTTCTTGTAATATATCAGCTGCTTTCAAAGTTTCTTTCATAATGGTTCCGCTACCAAGCAAGTTTGCTTTCAGTGTTGCTTTTGGTTTGGCCGATTTTTGGTACAAATACATCCCTTTCAGAATTCCTTCTTTCGAACCTTCGGGCATGGCTGGCATAGGATAATTTTCGTTCATTACGGTAATATAATAAAACACATTTTCCTGTTCTTCGTACATACGGCGAATTCCATCGCGAATAATTACGGCTAGTTCATAGGCAAATGCAGGGTCGTAAGTAACTAAATTTGGTACAGGATAAGCCAATAAATGACTGTTACCATCCTGATGTTGAAGTCCTTCGCCAGCCAAGGTTGTGCGACCAGCAGTTCCACCTACCAAAAATCCTTTCGCCTGCATATCTGCAGCCGCCCACACCAAGTCGCCAATGCGCTGCATTCCAAACATGGAGTAATAAACAAAAAATGGCATCATGTTCAGTCCGTGCGTTGCATAAGCCGTTCCCGCACTTATAAACGACGACATAGAACCCGCCTCGGTAATTCCTTCTTCGAGAATCTGTCCGTTTTTAGCTTCTTTATAATATAGTAATTGCTCTTTGTCAACAGGTTCGTAAAGCTGACCTACATGCGAATAAATACCGTTGGCACGGAACAACGATTCCATACCAAAAGTACGGGCTTCGTCGGGTACAATGGGCACAATTAGTTTTCCTATTTCTTTGTCTTTTAATAATTTAGTCAAAATTCGAACGAAAGCCATGGTGGTGGAAAGCTCGCGATCTTCCGAACTTTTATAAAATTCAGCAAACACTTCTTCGGGTGGTGTTTTTATCGGACGAATTTCTACACGGCGTTCAGGAACTGAACCGCCCAGGGCTTCACGACGTTTTTTGAGGTATTGCATTTCAGGCGAGTCTTCGGGCAATTTATAGAAAGGCGCTTTCACCACTTCTTCGTCCGAAAGCGGAATGCCAAAGCGTGTACGAAATTCTTTTAACTCGTCTTCGTTCAGTTTTTTCTGCGAATGCGTTATGTTTTTACCTTCGCCACTTTCGCCCAATCCATAACCTTTAATGGTATTTGCCAGAATTACAGTAGGTTGACCTTTGTGGTTTACTGCTGCATTAAAGGCAGTATATACTTTTTCGGGGTCGTGCCCGCCGCGTTTCATTTTTTTAATTTGCTCATCAGTTAAGTGACTCACCATGTCTTCTAATTCAGGGTCAACTCCAAAAAATTCTTTGCGAACATAACCGCCATCGGCAATGGAGAACTTTTGCGACTGTCCGTCAACAACTTCACCCATGCGTTTTACCAATTTACCTTTTTTATCGTTTTCAATAAGCGTGTCCCATTCACCTCCCCAAAGCACTTTTATCACGTTCCAACCTGCTCCACGGAAAACAGCTTCGAGCTCTTGAACAATTTTTCCATTTCCACGCACAGGTCCATCTAAGCGTTGTAAATTACAATTTACCACAAAAATCAGGTTATCCAACTTTTCGCGCGAAGCCAGCGTAATTGCGCCCAATGCTTCGGGCTCATCAGTTTCGCCATCGCCCAAAAACGCCCACACTTTTTGACCTGCCGTTTCTTTTAATCCTCTGTCTTCCAAATACCTATTAAAACGCGCCTGATAAATAGCCATAATTGGCCCCAATCCCATCGATACGGTTGGAA
>JBMOHZ010000445.1:0-2240 GCA_049317585.1 Paludibacter sp. | reverse complement strand
TTATAAACAGGTTACTGTAATCAAAATCAGCTCGTATGTTCGTTTTTAACTTAGCTCCCGGTGTAAAAGGTAAATAGTGGGTTGAGTCCGATTGATTTCGGAGTTGTGCGTTTACGTACGAAAAACTATTTTCGAAATGCAACCAATCCCAAGGGTGAGGGTGAATGTCGATACTTGCTTCACCACCAACAAGTTGTGTATTACCTGAATCAAACTTGTATGCAGGAACACCATCGGCAATAGAATCACCACCCATCACGCTGCTTAGTTTACGTGAGAAAATATAGTTAGAAATATTATTGGCAAACAAATTGACTTTTGCACTTACATGTTCGGTATTATAACCCAACTCATAATCGACTTGAAAGCTGTTTTCGGACTTTAGATTTGGATCGCCAATTTCGTAGCGAATTGTACCTTCGTGTACACCATTTGAGCCTAACTCACTAATGTTTGGCGCACGAAAACCACGCGAAAAATTCAATTTGGTATTCCAGTTTTCGCTCAGTTGGTAAGTAGCTCCAATACTGCCACTTATTCCACCGAATCTACTTGTAAATGCAGCAAAACGTTCGGTTGAAGTTGGGTCGGCAGATGTTGTTTTTTCTTCATCTGCATTTAAATACAAAGCATCACCTGTTTCAAATCGCCTATCGTATCGCAGTCCGCCACTAACATTTAGTTTCCCCCACGACTTTTTAGCAATTGCAAAAGCACCTGCATCGAAAAGTCGGTATTCAGGCACCAAATACTCTACACCTTTATTCAATGAATTTTGATACATTCCATTTGCTCCGAACGAAAATTCAAATCCGTTTTTTTTAGGAAGAACGTAATGAACATCGTAATTTACAGTATGAAGTTGGAAATATAATTCGTAATCGTCAGGCAGCAGCACATCTGCAAACTCTTGGCGTCGATTTTGCTGATAACCAACCGTGGCTTTTAAACTGCCTTCGCCAATTAGGATATTGTTGTTCCATACCGTTTTGTAATGGTTTACTTGCTGAAATGGCATTAAGTACTTGTACGACAAAAAATCAGATTCAGTTGCAATTGCTTCACCTGCCGATCCATCACCTAAAATAATTGGTTTTATAAATTGCCCAGTGGAATCATCGCGTTCGCCTTCTACAATTCCAGGTTTTAATTGATATGTACTCAAGGTAAGATGTGAATATCCCCACCAATTAGTTATGCCAAACAAACCCGATGCTGCATTTTCGCGAAATCCGGAATTATATACATAGCCATCTTGTTTGTTTTGATACGCATGTGCTTGTTTATTGCTGTAACGCATGTCCCACACAAAGGCTTTTTTATGTCCTGCAAAGTTGAGCGAATAAGCCATTAATCCATTGTTTGTTTGATAATTGGCCATTGCATTCAGATGCATTTTATTCTGCGAAAGTATGGGAGCCGACACAAAGTTAATAACGCCAGCTATAGCATCCGACCCGTACATTAAACTAGCAGGACCTTTCAGAATTTCCACTCTACTCACTTCATTTTCGTCAATTTCAATGCCATGTTCGTCGCCCCATTGTTGTCCTTCTTGCCGAATGCCATCGTTTAAAACCACAACTCTATTGTAGCCAAGTCCTCGTATTACTGGTTTTGAAATACCGCTACCAGTAGTTATTTGCGATATTCCGGGTTGCGAACTAATAGCATCAATCAAATTAGTTGCCGATTGTTGTTGCAATTCCTGTTGTGTAATAATGCTCATTGAAGTTGGCATTTTTATCAATTGTGTTGCTCCCGATTGTCCGGTTACAACCACTTCGTTAATCTCAACTACCGATTCAGAAAGTACAAAATCTTTCTTTTCAGTGGTTTTTAAATCAATACTTTCGGCAATCATTTTGTATCCCAAAGCTGTAATCTGAACAAGCATATTCCGTTTTGGAAGATGATCCAATGTGTATTTCCCATCGTTATCGGTAATAGCACCCGTTTTCAATTCGGTAAAAAATACGGTAACACCAATTAATGGTTTTCCGTTAGTGTCGGTAATTTTTCCGCTCAAGTTAGTTTGTTGATTCCCCGTATTCTGGGCCCAACTGCTTACAACGAGCAACAATGCAATAAATATAGCTAGTATCTTTTTCATTTCAATTGATATTTTAGCCCCCTAACCCTACCTCACCCCAACCCTCTCCAAAAGGAGAGGGAGAAAGAGGGAGAATAAGAATGCGATTAAAAGAAGAGTTTGTATTTAAAAATATATTTTCAACGAT
>JBMOHZ010000444.1:0-2240 GCA_049317585.1 Paludibacter sp. | reverse complement strand
ACCATAGCTGGCCTTGTAATACAAAGTATTGAAAAATAAAAAGATTAAACAATTACTTATTAGGCACTTCCACTCTAATTTTTACACCTTTACCAGGTTCACTCCATATACTTACTGTTCCTTCGAGCAAATAAGCACGCTCTTTCATTCCGGTAAGGCCGTAAGAGTCGTTGCGTTTTTTCATCGCCAAATCAAATCCTACACCATTATCACTAATCTGGAGGTAGGTTATATTATTTTCACATCCCATTTCAACGTCAATTAAAGACGCTTGTGAGTGTTTTACAGCATTGTTGAGAGATTCTTGAAGAATACGGAAAAGAGCTATTGATTTTTCGGGAGCAATTTCTACAGCGGTGGTTTTATTTAAAAACTCACAATGTATTATTTGCCTTTCGTTAAATGCCTTTATATGCTCTTTAAAAGCTTCGACCAAGCCAACCATATCGAGTAATTCTGGACGAAGATCGGTCATTATTCGGCGAGCACTTTTAATAGTATTATTAACAAAAACTTCGAGGCGCTTAAACTGAGTTTGAAAATCGGCTACAGCTTCTTCTTTTACAAATTTCTTTGATTTTACACCTAGCATACCCAAATCGAACTTAATAGCTACGAGTATTTGGCCCAAATCATCATGAATTTCGCGCGCTAAATTTACACGCTCTTCCTCACGAACAGTTTGCAAATGTTTGGCAAAATCTTTTAACTGATGTTGATAATCAAGTAATTCTTTTTGTGCTTTAAGACGTTCGGAAATATCGATATTAATACCAGCTATACCAAATGTTACATTATTTGATCGGATAGGGAAAACTATATTTTGAAATGGTATTGGGTTTCCTTTTACAGTATAAAACACTTCTTCATTTACAATTTCGCCTGCATACGCTCGCTTATTAGTGGCAGCCCATTTTTTGGCTGTTTGTAAGTCTTTCTTGGAATAATGATTAACATCTGTATGAAGGATACTACCAAAATTTTCGATCAACTTTGAATTTTGAATAATTATCTTATTATTCATATCACGCGCCCACACTCCAAACGGTATATTATCGATAAAAGTACGTAGCAAAGCCTCACTTTTTTGCAGAGCATCCTCTGCTTCTTTACGTGCTGTAATATCGGTCATACAAAGCAATAATCGTTTTATACCACCATCTTCAATCAATGATGTAGAAGCTAAAAGTGATACTTTCCTTTTAATACCATTTTTTACAATGGTAGTTTGATAATCAATATCTCTATGCTCTTGACCAGTACTAAATGTAGTTTCGATAGTATGACGAAGAATACAGTTTTTACATGCTTCGCTAAAACCACAACCTTGAGGTTTTAAAAATGAATTTACACAATCAAGCACATTTCCAAAAACCGGATTTAAACCCACAAGCTTTGCTGGTTCGTCTACAAAGGTATTTAAAGCATTATTTGCAAATAATATTTGCGCACTATCATTTACAACACACATCATTACAGGCGCATTATCGTAAATAGCTTTTAGCTCCTTCCTATTTTTCTCAATTTCTTCGTTTGCTATTTTCTTTTCGGTTATATCGTGTCCGGATATTTGAACAGCTGGTTGACCATCGAAAAGTATGGGCATTACTTTAATCTCAACATCAACTTCTGTTCCGTCCAACCGTAAGTATTTTTCCTCTACTGCTGGTAGTGAAACATTGAGCGGCGTAATTGCCACAAACTTCATTCGTTCAAGTATAAGTGCGATATTATCAGGGTGAATAAATTCGAATAATGATCTTCCAATCAATTCGCTTTTATCTTTTGCGCGCATAACATTCATGGCTTCCTTGTTGATATAAGCAATTTTGCCATCCACATAAATGGTAATTCCTTCGGGCGAATTATCCATCAACTCACGGTATTTAGCCTCGCTAACTGCTAGTGTTAGTTCGGCTTCTTTACGTGTAGTAATTTCGTTAAATACGGTGAGCAACAACTTAGTATCGTCACTTGGAAAAATATACGTTTTATTTATTTCTACCCATTTCTTTTTGTTATTCCAAAGTATTATTTCTTTTTCTTTATTTTGGTCGAGCGTACCATTTACAAATTTGGTTTTATATTTAATAAGTTCTTCTTTGGAACTATTTTTGTGATACAAGTCGGACATCAACTTACCAATCACTTCATTTTCACTCACTTCGAATAAATCACAAAATGATTTGTTGGCACGCACAATTACCCCATTTAAGTCGGTGAGACGCAGCGAGTTGGAA
>JBMOHZ010000443.1:0-2252 GCA_049317585.1 Paludibacter sp. | reverse complement strand
TCCTGAATTTCTTTCATTTTTTGCATATCCAAATCCTTCGCAAAAGTAGTTGATATGGCAAACAATATACCACCAGTAAGCACTACCCACATCAAAAACTGTGTAAGACCTACAAGGGCAATTCCAATAATTTTGCCCATCATAAGTTCAAACGGCTTAACGCTCGAAATCATAACTTCAACTATGCGGTTGGTTTTTTCTTGCACCACGCCAGTCATAACTTGTGCACCGTAAATAACTATAAACATGTAAATTATAAAGGCTGTAATCATGCCAATTGCTAATGCCAATTCGGCCGAAGCCTCTTTTTCTTTACCATCTTCGCCCCATTTAATGGTTTTCAGGTTTATGTCCGTGTTCGATTTTTCAACCATTTCCTTGAGATTTGGTATGTTGTAAACAGCCAATTTCTGTTCCTCAATATGTTTGTTTAAAAGGCCTGTTACATACGTTTTCAGCTCTAAATTTACTTGCTTATCCGAATACATTACAGCAGCTGTGGAATCCTTACTTAGGTCGTTACTAATATAAAGTAAAGCTGCAAATTCTGAATTTTCGGAGTTTTGTTTTTTCAACTCATCGACCGTAGCATCGCTAAACTGAAAATTGTATGATTCGTTGTTTTTCAGCACTTCTTTATAAAGCCCTGATTTATCAACAACTACAATGTTTTTTATTTTATCGTCCTTAATAGTTCCAAGGTAAACGATAAGAGAAATCATTCCCACCATTAAAATTGGAGTAAGAAATGTTAGCAGGATAAATGATTTTTTCATTACCCTGGTGCTGTATTCGCGCTGTATTATTAAACTTATTTTGCTCATAATTTTCTGATATTATTCCCCTTTAGGGGTTAGGGGTTTACTTACAGTTTTTATAAAAATATCATTCATACTTGGTAAAATTTCTTCGAACGAAAGAATTTCGGTTTGCGCCATTAATTTGGATAGCAAGGTATTATTGGTGTCGCCAGCTGTTTTTTTAATGGTATATTCAAAAATACCGTTGAGCAATTTGTTGTTAATCAACTCAAAGTCGGTAATTTCAACCGCCTTGCGTGTTTTTAGCAAATAGGTGTGAGTGGCATGCGATGCCCTGATTTCAGCCACATTGCCTTGCAATACAATTTTCGATTTATCGACCAACGAAATATTTTCGCATAAATCTTCTACCGTTCCCATATTATGCGTCGAAAAAATGATGGTGGCACCTTTATCGCGGAGTTCAAGAATTTCGCGTTTCAATAAGTCAGCATTTACAGGGTCGAAACCGCTGAATGGTTCATCGAAAATTAGCAGTTTGGGATCGTGTAAAATGGTGGTGATAAATTGCACTTTTTGTGCCATCCCTTTGGATAGTTCTTCCACTTTTTTGTCCCACCAAGTTTGTATTTCGAACTTCTCGAACCAATATTTCAAGGCTTTTTGAGCATCTTTTTTACTCATACCGCGTAGCTGTGCCAAGTAAAGAGCTTGCTCACCGATTTTCATTTTTTTGTACAGTCCACGCTCTTCGGGAAGGTATCCGATATGACGTACATCTTCGGCTGTCATTCGTTTTCCGTTGAGCAGCACTTCGCCGCTATCAGGTGCAGTAATGCAATTGATAATACGAATAAGTGTGGTTTTGCCCGCACCATTTGGGCCGAGTAATCCATACACCGAATTTTCTGGCACTTCCAGACTTACACCATCCAGGGCGCGATGTCCAGCAAATTGTTTAACTACGTTTTTAACTTCTAAAAGAGACATAATGTGTTGATATGATGATGTAATGTTAAATTTTACCTTCGTCAGCAAAGCTATAGAACTGACCTTGCGCTACAATAATATGATCGATAAAACGAATACCAATGGCATCGCAACCTTCTTTTACCCTACGGGTTATTTTCAAATCCTCAGTGCTGGGATACAATTGTCCCGACGGATGATTATGTGCCACAGCAACGCCCAGAGCCGATTTCTCTAATGCTAATCGTAAAATAGCAGGTAAATCTACTACCGTTTGATTCTGACTTCCTTTGGTTATACGCCTTGATTCCATCACTTTGTTGGCTCCATCGAGCAAAGCAACCCAAAACTCCTCATGAATTAAGTCCTGCAAGTCGGGCTCAAAAAGTTCAAACAAATCTTCGCTGCGTGTAATTTTCTTTCGTTGCAACACATCGCTTGTTTTCCTACGTTTACCTAGCTCAAGAGCTGCCATTATGGTTATTGCCTTTGCTTCACCAATGCCTTTAAAGTGCTTGCACA
>JBMOHZ010000442.1:0-2246 GCA_049317585.1 Paludibacter sp. | reverse complement strand
AAACCCATCGTGAATACACACAACAGATTTCTTAGCATTTAAAACAGGACTCACCCTATCGGAGCCCGATTCGAAATTACAGAATTTATTATCCTCGGGATCGTACAAACCATACTTATAATGTAGTTCATGTTGCAATTTCGATAAATCGAGTTTACATTCCCATTCGCCCGTAGCAGATTTATTCAACAAAACAGGCTTATTAACCGACCAATTCCCAGTTTTATCGCTATCGCCTACAAGGCATACAACAGTGTTATGAGGAATAAACGGCGCATTTATTTTGAAAACATGTGTGAATTTAGTATTGTTGATAGGTTCCGAAACTTCATGCTCATCGCGCAATAAAACATTTTTAAAAGGAGCAGTCAGAAAAGTATTTTCGATAGCCGAAGGCGAGTTCCAAGTATCATAACAAAAAACATAATCCGAATGGAGCAAAGAAAGATCACAGGTACGCTCATCGCCCCATTCTTCGAAGTACTGCCCATCGTTTTCATTTAGCAAAACGTATTTGTAATTAAACGATTTTACATCCGTCACATCAATATCTCCAAGCCAATCTTCTTTGTACTGAAAGTTAAGCGCCAACGCTTTTGATAAATCGCCATTACCAAGTTGAGGAATATTGCCCGTAACAAGCAATCGTTGTCCCCAAAAAGTAAAATACGCTATTTTAAAATGAATTTTCATATATATCTGAGATTTAACACTATAACGACAATCGTTGTGTATTCGATTTCAAAAGTAATGTTATTTGACAAGATGGGTTTTTAAAACAATCAAAATGTACTGAAAATTCATTTCAAACGTTTGCATTGTATTATTACTTCCAAAAATTAAAGCAGCTCCATTTGAATATTTATTCCATTTCAAATCATTATTATTTTTAATAAAAAAAGGTGTTACATTTCTGATAAAATTACGTACTTTTGCAAAAAATTACCAACCCGTAAAAACTGCAAATTATGTCAGTAGAATCATCATTCAAAATTTTTTCAGGAACTAGTAGCCAATATTTGGCCGAAAAAATGGCAAAAAGCCTTGGATGCTCACTTGGTAAAATGAAAATACAACATTTTTCGGATGGCGAATTTTCGGTTTCGTTTGAGGAATCTATTCGTGGTCAGTACATTTACCTTGTTCAATCCACTTTTCCGAATTCAGACAACTTGATGGAGTTGTTGCTAATGATTGATGCTGCTAAACGAGCATCGGCGTACAAAATAATTGCTGTAATTCCGTATTATGGTTGGGCTCGACAAGACAGAAAAGACAAACCACGCGTTTCGATTGGTGCCAAATTAATAGCCGATATGCTAAGCGTGGCTGGCGTAGATCGTATTATAACTATGGATTTACATGCCGATCAGATTCAAGGATTTTTCAATATTCCAGTTGATCACCTTTATGGCTCAACTGTATTTGTTCCTTATATAAAGTCGTTAAATCTTGAAAATTTGGTTATTGCATCGCCCGATGTGGGAGGAACAAAACGTGCTGGTTCCTATGCTAAACACTTGGATGCGCCCATGGTTTTAGGGCATAAAACACGCGAAAAAGCTAATGTAGTTGGCGAAATGACCATAATTGGAGATGTAAAAGATAAAAATGTAGTTATTGTAGACGATATGGCCGATACAGCAGGTACACTTTGCAAAGCGGCAAACCTAATAATGGAAAATGGTGCAGCAAGTGTAAGAGCCATAGTAACACACGGCGTAATGTCAGGCAAAGCTATTGATAATGTTATGAATTCGGGCTTAACCGAAATAGCATTTACCGACTCCATACCATTTGATTGCTCTCGCTGTTCGAAAGTTCGGATTCTGACCATAGCAGATATGTTTGCCGACACTATACAGCGTGTACAAGAACACAAATCTATTAGCGAACAATACTTAATGTAAAAAACAAACCCCTGCAACAATTCAGTTACAGGGGTTTGTTTTTAATAAACGGTTTTATAAATCAATTATTTTCAATCCATTTGGCTATCCACTCACCTACTTCAGTAGTAGAGTATGCTTTTCCGTTATTTGCAATATCTTCAGTCACCACGTTGGAATCCATACTAGCTGTTACAGCTTTACGGATAATGGCACCTTCGTCCATCATACCAAATGCATATTCGAACATTAATGCAGCCGAAAGAATTGTTGCTAATGGATTAGCAATATTTTTGCCGGCAGCCTGTGGATACGAACCGTGAATTGGTTCAAATACAGAAGTATGAATACCTACCG
>JBMOHZ010000441.1:0-2267 GCA_049317585.1 Paludibacter sp. | reverse complement strand
TTTTTTATTTTTTGCCATTGAATATAATTGTAGCTGTTGAGTTTGCGAACAAAATCTGAATTTTAAAACGGTTACAAAAGTACGGTTTTTATTCGGAATATGCCAAAATGGGTTAATGACTTATGAATTTGGGAGTTTATATAAATATTTAAAATCATCTTTTTATTTGAAATCCAATTAAATTTACCTGAAAATCCAAATTGAATGATTAACTTTTATCCTCAAAAATGCTCATAAATGATAGGAATTCAAACAAATAGCTGACATATTTCACCTATTAATTCTTATTTAGTTATTCTTAATTCTTTATTTGCTTTATACTCTTTCGTTATTCAGTTTTTTTTCCGAAATTTGCGGACTTAAAAATACGAAACAAACAGGTAGTAATTTTAAGTAAATAAATAAGGTGAAAGATACAAAGTACATTTTCGTAACCGGTGGAGTTACTTCATCATTGGGCAAAGGAATTATTGCAGCCTCCCTTGGTAAATTATTGCAAGCCCGTGGTTTTAAGGTGACTAATCAGAAGTTAGATCCCTACATCAACGTTGATCCGGGAACATTGAACCCGTATGAACATGGCGAATGTTATGTGACCGTAGATGGTCACGAAGCAGATCTTGACCTTGGTCATTACGAACGTTTTACAAACGTTGAAACTCATCGTGCCAACAACATCACTACCGGTCGGATTTATCAAAACGTAATTAACAAAGAGCGTCGCGGTGACTATCTGGGAAAAACGGTACAAATTATCCCTCACATTACCGACGAAATTAAACGCAATATTAAACAATTGGGTAGCAAAGGCGATTTCGACTTTGTAATTACCGAAATTGGCGGAACGGTTGGCGACATTGAATCGTTACCATATATTGAAAGTGTACGTCAGTTAAAATGGGAAATGGGCAAAAACTGCCTTATCGTTCATTTAACTTATGTTCCATATTTGGCGGCAGCCAAAGAATTGAAAACAAAACCTACCCAGCATTCAGTTAAAGCATTACAAGAACAAGGCGTACAAGCCGATATTTTGGTGCTTCGTACTGAGCATAACATTTCAATGGATATTCGCAAAAAAGTAGCTTTGTTTTGCAATGTTGAAACTAGTGCTGTAATGCAATCCATTGATGTACCTACCATTTACCGCGTTCCGTTGAACATGCAGCAGGAGAAACTTGACGAAGTTGTGCTGACAAAAATGGGTTTTGACTTAGCAAAAACGCCGGAAGCCGACATGGGAAAATGGATAGAATTTGTCGAAAAACTGGAAAATGCTAAAGAAGAAATTCGTATTGGTATAGTTGGAAAATACGTTCAATTACCTGATGCTTATAAATCTATCATAGAATCGTTGCTTCATGCCAGCGCATATAACAATAAGAAACTGAAACTGGAATTAATCCTATCTGACAAATTGACCGTAGATACTTTAGAAAAAAAGCTGGGAAATTTGAATGGTATAATTGTTGCACCGGGCTTTGGCCAACGTGGAATGGAAGGTAAATTTGCTGCTATAAAATATGCACGCGAAAAGAATATTCCTTGTTTGGGAATTTGTATGGGTATGCAAACCATGTCGATAGAGTTTGCACGCAATGTATTGGGTTATGCAGATGCGAACAGTACCGAAATCGATCCAAATACTACACACAATGTGGTGGATATTATGGATGAGCAAAAAGACATTTTGAATTTGGGTGGAAGCATGCGTTTGGGAGCTTATAAATGTAAATTGAAAAGAGGATCAAAAGCCTTCGAAATATACGGAAAAGAGCATATCAGCGAACGTCATCGCCATCGTTTTGAATTCAATAATGTTTATAAAGAAGAATTTGAAAAGGCAGGAATGATTTGCAGCGGATTAAATGAAGAATCGAATCTTGTTGAAATTATTGAATTAAAAGCACATAAGTGGTTTATTGGAGTACAATTTCACCCTGAGTACAGTAGTACTGTAGTGAAACCGCACCCATTATTTATTAGTTTTATGAAGGCTGCAATTGAAAAATAAAATGAAACTGCCCCTAACCCCTAAAGGGGAACCGGATTAGTTTTGTCTTCTTTCTTATTATATTTATTAATCACTATTAAACATTAGAATAGTAACAAAATTCCCTAAATGCTTTAAAAATCCTATTTCTTTCTCTTTTGGAGAAAGTATCCGCCAGCTGGCGGAGGATAGAGGTGTTGATGGGGTAATATAAATTTTTATGGATAAAAATACGATTCTGGGATTTGTGCTGATTGCACTAATAGTTATTGGC
>JBMOHZ010000440.1:0-2281 GCA_049317585.1 Paludibacter sp. | reverse complement strand
TAAATTGTCGGAGAGGCAAGCCCGCAAATTCATCGAGAATTTCGTCTATTACATTATCGGTTTCTTCCCATTTTACAGTAAGCGTGGCTTCGATTCTGAAATCGTGCAAAAAGGCATCTGACGATTGCAGCATTCCTCGCATTTGCTCATTGATTTCGATGGTTTTATCGAATAGCTTTTGGGTAGCAATTATGAGTTTATCGATGATTTGCCGGATTTGGATCACATTTTCGGGCGTGAAGGTAAAATCTTTGTTCAGTCGGCGTTTGCGCTCGTTTAAACATAGTTTAATTTTATCCTGAGCCAACCTTTCTGAGCCCCACGCACAATGATGCAGGTAAATTTTATATAACCGTATTGTTTCTTTTTCGAGTGCAGGAAGTGGCATTTGCTCTATCTTTGTAACAAAACCAACAATTTGTTTTTCATTCATATTTAGCCTTTTTATTAATGTTTCAGGCTGCAAAGAAAGGAAAGAGGTATGCCAAAGGGCAGCAGAGCTGTTGAATATTTTTATTTATCCGAATATTTTTCAAATGTCGCCTTTTTCATTTCATTCATCAATAAAGTAGAATGCTTGAAGGCTACTTTTTTAACGTGAATTGATTCGGCACGTAATTCCGATGGTGTTTGTACAATGCGGCTACCGGCTTTGAGCGAGAAGGTACCAAAACCTTCGAGGCATACATGGTTGCTGTTGAGTAATTCGGTTTTAATGGCTTGCAGCAATACCTTGGCAGCCATTTCTAATTCAAAATTATTCATGCTGCATTGCTTCGATGCCATGTTTGCCAATTCGGCAATTCCTACGGTTTGTTTACGTACTACGGTGGGGTAATAGCCTGTTTTCTTTTTGTCGGTAGGGTTTAAATTATCATTCATTCCCACCATTTTGTATTGGATACTCATGTGCTGTATAATTGTTTAGTGCCTTATAGGTAGTTGTATATTCTTAAAGTTTTGATAGATTGAACCTGAATTCTTGTAGTTAGTTTGTACAAATTGATTATTTGAACTGTACAGATTAATAATATAACTTGTACAATTCACATATTTATGCTGCACAGTACAAATATAAGTAATTTTAAAGAATTACATAACAAATAAGCATAAAATAATTAGATATTACGCTTCGGAACGATACTATATAAGGAAAAAAGTGAATTGAATGACAGTCATATTTTGCATGAATCGAAAGTTTTATAGGATCAAATATCCTGTCTTTTTTTTCCTACTCCTTCGTCCACTACTACTTTTTCGGGAGGCAAAAGTAATGCTGCCGGGTTTGATAGAATTTTATTGAGCATACGCATTGATGAGGCATAATAAAAACCGTCGCAAATGCGTTCGTCCATTACAAATTTCAACAATATACTTTTACTTTGACCTAATTCGCCATGCTTATTCAAATTGTTATGACGCGATTTTTTACCCATTGCAACAAACATACTGCATGTGCCAAATTCGTACAAATGATGATAGATAGACTCTACACCTATTGAACCTATATTTGTTAGAAAAACACTACAATGCCATGGACTAGCCTTTTCGATAAATTTTGGTAACAATCCAACTTTATCGAGCCATAGTAAAAGCCAAACTACAATTCGCAATGCAAAATCGGGAAGCATTCCCAGAATTTTCGATATTGTGTCCGATGAGTTCTGTTGACCTACTTTTTGGTTATTTTCTTGCTCCAAACGAGTACGATTAACTATATCTTGAAGTGTATCGGTAGGCTGAAAGTAAGGTTTAATTAGTGTTTCCTCACCATTGTCGGAAAGAGAACGCTTTACGGCAATGGAAAAACTGACATGATTACGGGCAAAAATTTTATTCCACATCACAAAACGATTTAAATGTGGACGCTGTGAATATAAACGTACCAATGCTGCCATTACCACATGCATTATCGACAAATCGGGTATATCTTCTTTATGCTCTTTAATAAAAGCTTCGATATCATCAATCGGCACTCGCTCCTCAAAATAATTTTGAGCATCCATTCGCGTACGCAAAAAATATGGAATTACCGAAAATACAGCATCGACTTTACGCACACGCCAACCATCATATCTATCACCAAAACTCCATTTGTAATAGTTTAATTTATCCTTTGTATCCATTCATTTTCAATTTTATTCAGTTTAAAGATTCCAAAGATAATCTTAATTTGTAAAAAAACAAAAACATTCGTTTAGACTTAGAAGTTTAAAAAAAATGCCGGACAAATTATATCCGACATTCTACTTTGTTAAATGTGCTAGCTATAGCTATTTTT
>JBMOHZ010000439.1:0-2286 GCA_049317585.1 Paludibacter sp. | reverse complement strand
TCCCTACCACCGACATTGCCGGTCTCACCCGCACAGGCAATATAACCTTGGGCGCATATCAAGCAACGTACAGTGTGGCTTCGGGCGAAACACAAACTATTTCGCAACCAACTACTTTGGCTTCGCTTACGGTAGCTGCTGGTGGTAAACTCACTATAAACAGTGGCATTGCTGCAAGTATCGGTTCGCTTACCCTCGAAAGTGATGCAAACGGTACTGCTACCATGCTAAATAGCGGAACATTTACAGGTACAGTTAATGCTAAACAATATCTTGGCTCTGCTCGTAACTGGTATGTATCGAGTCCGGTTAGTAATGCTACTTCGCCAGCAAATAACATAGATTATTATTACGAATATGTGGAAGCTGGTAACAACAATAGTTTTGGCAGTCAGCCCGGCAGCTCCTCTCTTTATTGGAAAGGATTAGCCAACGAAACTACTATGGAAATTGGCAAGGGTTATATAGCTAAATCGAATGCCGGAACAACCGTGCAATTTAGCGGCACGCCTAACAATGGAAATATTACTACCACTTTCGACCTTACCCGCAACGATGCTATGGGAAAAGGATTTAACTTGGTTGGTAATCCATATCCTTCGTATATCGATTGGAGTTTGGTGGCAAATGCAAATCCAAACTTAAGTACTACATTCTATTTCCGATCGAAAAACACCAACGTAACAAGTACATATACTTTTGTAACTTATAATGGATTGTTGAATACATCAGTTTCCAGCAATGGAACTGCCAATACAAACATTACCCGCTTTATCCCACCTACACAGGCATTCTGGGTGCGTGTAAACAATGGTACAAGTGCTACCAAAATGTATTTTAACAATGATATGCGAGCTCACCGCGACGATAATGGCAATTTGCTCAAGGCTCCTAAAGTGGATAATCGTACATGTTTACGTTTGCAACTTATCAATGGTAGCGAAGCCGACGAAACTTTGATTTGTACTGAAGTAAATGCTGATAATGGCTTTGATAAATACGATTCACCAAAAATGATGAATAATAGCAACGTTACCCCCGATTTATATACCAAAGCAGGTGCCGAACGTTTAGTTATCAATGGCTTAAATGCAATTACCGACAACATGGAATTACCTTTGGGCTTTAGCCTGAATGCAGCTGTTTCGTTAAAACTGAAAGCAACCGAAATGAGCAATTTCCCAATCGGAACGCGTATTTATTTGCTTGATAAAACAGATAATAAACAAATTGATTTGACTCCCGAAACAGAATATAGTTTCAGCACAACCACCGCTACTACTTACAACGAAAGCCGTTTCAGTTTGCTATTCAAATCACTGGGTGAAACAGCAGGAACAACCAACACAGATAGGGACATGGTTTCCGTATTCGTCAATACTCAAAACGAGATTGTTATTCTGGCAAATGAAAACAGCAATTACGCCATTTTTAATTCTGTGGGTCAGTTAATTGAAAATGGAACATTAAACACGAAACGTGAAACACGAAAAGCGAAATTCGGCGCCGGAGTATATATCGTGAAAGTGAATAATCAATCAACAAGAGTAATTATTAAATAATGTGGTGACCCCGACACATCGGGACAAGTTGTGATGATACGTTGATTCCGATACATCGGAACAAGTTGTGTTGATAAAAAAACACGAAACAAGAAACACCAAACATGAAACAAAGAAATATTATGGAAACAAAGAAAAAATACATCAAACCCCGTATTGAGTGGATTCCACTTGATAACGAAATTTCATTGGCATTGGCATCTGCTCCTCCAGCAGGTCCAAGTGAAACATTAAACA
The DNA here is from genome assembly GCA_049317585.1 of Paludibacter sp. Lineage (GTDB taxonomy): Bacteria > Bacteroidota > Bacteroidia > Bacteroidales > Paludibacteraceae > Paludibacter. The sequence goes on along the minus strand of JBMOHZ010000439.1, from coordinate 487 downwards.
GCATTCAAAGTCCGTTTAAAGAGAATACAGGTTTAGTTTAATAAATTAGTTTTTTGAGGTAAAGTAAGGAATGCCCGATACTCAGCAATGAGTTTTCGGGCATTGTTTTTTTGCTATGTTAAGTTTAAATTCGACAATGCGTATAATGGGATAACCGTTATTTTTGGATAGTTTGAAAAAGGTTCAAGACTAAGTCGATAGCCAAAATCACAATCTTTTAGCTCAATAAATTTATACATGCTTTGCATAGAGCCCGATTTGCTGGCTTTTACTTCAATTGGATAAATCTTCCCATCTTTACTAATCACATAATCCACTTCAGCTTGAGCATTTCGTTCGGTGCGTTGCCAATAATAAAGTTCGGGTTTTTTAAGATAACTATTGTATTTAATAAGTTCAAGCCCAGCAAAAATTTCTGATAATCCTCCTTTATTTACAAAATCAATTTCAGACGCTAGAATAATATCTTTGGGTTGCAAGCCTAAAA
>JBMOHZ010000438.1:0-2288 GCA_049317585.1 Paludibacter sp. | reverse complement strand
TTTCTGAGTTTAAAATTAAACCACTATTTATAACAAGATGGTTATTTGGGAGTATAAATGCGTTAACTTCGCTACTCTCAATAATATGAATTTTAATTTTACTTTTTTCGATACCATTCGAAATACAGATTTTTGATACAATACTGTCGGTCGGAACGGTTGCTTTTGGGTTTTTTATTTCTTTTTCGGCTTTGTTATATAAATCCCAAAACATATCACCCAATTTTTCTTCGGTGGTTTTACTCAATTGTTCCACTCTGAAAATTGTCATCCAATTGACTTGATTTAATGCAAAATACATTGCAAAAAACATTGCAATCATCAATAAAGCCTGAAATATTAGTTTTTTCATATTATGGTTTACAGATTAAGTTTGTTAAATCACCATAAAACCACCATTCAACATGAAGTCCCTTCCGGGTTTCGATGGCAGTATAAATTGTCCCAACCAATTCGGCTAAATTGAAAATGAATACATTTATCGCGTAAGCAATAAAACTGTTGGTAATTGATTCGGAGCCAAAAATTATCGAAATTGTCCACCAAAATCCAAAGCTATTCATGAATAGCAGCGATAATTGCGATAGCAATGCCTGCATGCAATGCCAGCGCACAAAATAAGTTCCCTTCCTGTTGCCTAAATAAAAGATTAATGTTGCAATCAGGTTTATAATTGGTAAAGGTAAGCCTGCAATCACTGCAATTAACGACATTAAATAGCTGTTTGATGATTTCTCCGCTTCGTGCTCACCTGGTTCGTAAACAAATTTTCCGATTTTAATCATAATCCTTTATATATATTCCAAATCCAATTTATTATTACGATCAATACTAATGGTAATGCAATATTTCTGTTTCTAAGTATGGTTTCTGTTTTTAGATATGCTTTGAGTAGGGTTTCCTTTTTGGTTAAACTATCGTATAGAATCCAAAATGGTGTTATTATCATCATCAAAACGAGAATGATGCCAAATGGATTCCAATAAATGGCTTGTTTAAGATTTCCGCTAAATAAAGATAATACCGATCTTGTTGAGCCGCAGGAAGGGCAGGGTATGGTTGTAACTTGTTTTATTAAACACACACCAATTTCGTTGGATTTGTCAACTAAATTTGATGAGAGATTAAAATAAAGCCAAACATACCCTGCAAAACAAGCAATAATTAAAATATTATATAGCTTTTTCCTGCTTAACGCCATTAATACAATACTTGTTGAAGTTTAATCATGTTTTTTTCTCTTGTTGCATCCATAATCATAAATCAATCAATGATGGCCCAAATGCCTAAGCCACCACATGTTAATAGTTTTCCAACACCTAACCCGGTATCGCCAATCATAAATCTATCAATACCTAAACTGCCGCCTAAAAGCGAAATAATTAAACTTGTGGTTGGGTCTTTAAACTGCAAAGTTTGGATTAATCCCCATTTTGAATCGTCGAGAGTAATTAAACGATCTCTGATTTGAGCTACCTGATGGCTTTCGAAGAATTTGCCATTTGTCATGATAAACATGTCCACTTTTTGTGCATCCATTTTAATTTTTTTTAGATTTCCTACTCTTTTGGCTTTTCGGATTCTCCCCGTTTTTTATCATGGGCTCTGGACTCCATCGTTGGTTTATTGTTTGTTGATGTTATTTGAATTAAATATCAAATTTTGTCTTTTAATTTACTATTCATCATTCCTATCAAATCGCAAATTTCTTGTTACAATTGTTACGCTAATCTGCAAATATTTCATCCCATTTCATAGTTAAATTCTCTTTGCCCTCGGCAGTTATAACTTGTATTTGGACTCCATTTTTTGCCATTACAAAATTGTAGGTAATATCCGGGTCTCCAATCAATTCATCAATCTCTTTTATATCTGGCGTTTCAAGTCCACTGGCAGAAAATGTTGCTAAAAGCAAAACGGTTCCATAAGTTGAATAGAAAGAAATAAAATTATCTCTGCTCATTACACTAACCGGACAAATGGCGGAAATTTGTATTTGCATGGTTTTTTCGTTCGAAAACTTCAGATACATATACTCGGTAGCTTTAAAATTACCTGTTTCGATGGTTACAAGGTCCTTTTTTAATTTTTCCGAATAATCTTTCTGAGCAATTAAATTTAAAGGTTGTAGTAAAGTCATAAAAACTAAACCAATTAATACTAAAAATACTTTCATATAAATTGTTTTTATAAAGTTTTCCTACTCTTATGGCTTTTCGGTAACGCCCCGTTTTTAAAGTGGTTTCTGGACTCCAATTATTCTTCAAAAATAGAGAACTTTTTCTTAA
>JBMOHZ010000437.1:0-2297 GCA_049317585.1 Paludibacter sp. | reverse complement strand
TTCTTTATCTTCGAAATAGCGTTTCGAACCAAACATAATATTCATTTCGTTGAAAGGAATGGTGGTGCTTTTTAGATTGGACGGTAGCATCCGAAAGTCAACTTTGAGCAAATCGCGAACCTTTTCGGATTGAAACAGACCAACAGCTTCTAACACATTTACTCCGTTTACAAAAGGCACTTCGAACTGCGCAATATTGCTGTTTACTTTCTGATTTCCAAGCGATTTTCCGTTCAGGAACAATTCAATATTATCCGAATTGGTGTATACTTTTATCGGTTGCTTGCACGTATTATTTGCATCGGCATTTCCACCCCTTATTTTCCAAAGCTGACCACCAATATTAACTGTAGGTTTGGTGGATAACATAGCCTGATATTGCAAATAAGAATCTTTTGGCTCACGCGACAAAGTGGTGATTCCCTTGCTGTTGACGTGTGGAACTGCATTCTCACGTTCTTCGGAATAAAAATCGTTCAGGTTCCAAATATTGGCTCCCACCACATATTTTCGTTCCATGATAGCTTTGATATAATGCTCGTGATACAGGTTGGCATATTCTTGAGTATAATCAAATCGCTGTGGTTCAAACGAATGTAAGCGAGGGTCAACATCGGCGCCGTACTCGGTAATGATAAACGGTTTCCCTTTTAATTTTTCCTGAGCATTGTCCAGAAACGTACCAAATTGCTCAAACTTTCCGCCATACCAACCCTGATAGAGATTCCATCCCGCAATTTTTGGAATTTGGGTTAATCCCGCTTCGTGATAATCGTTGAAATTTCCATGCATTGGAATCAGTGTATAACGTTGAGGATCGTCAGTCCGAATTTGATTTTCTATTTTTTGTGCTAATGTATTCACCGATTCAAAGTACTGTTTGTTTCGAATGGAATCGCCTTTGAAGGGCAAACGGAGTAAAACCTCATTCATATATGCCCAAATAAGTACCGAAGGGTGGTTGTAATCCTGAAAAACCATTTCGCGAGCCATTTCAATGCAATTTTTCGAAAATGCTTCGTTTTCGGTAATTGCATTCACAATCGGAATTTCCACCGAAGTAATTATTCCTAGTTTGTCGCACATTTCCATCAGCACTGGGTCCTGTGGATAGTGGGATATACGTAAGAAATTTGCACCCATGTCTTTCAGTAGCTTTATATCACGCACATGGATTTCATCAGGTAATGCATTGCCCAAGCCTTCGAAGCACTGATGCCGATTAGTGCCGATAAGTTTGAGCGGTTTACCATTCAGCATAAAGCCATTTTCAGCACTAAAGGCATACCAACGCAAGCCCAGAGGTTGAGATACTTCATCCAACAACTCGTTGGTTTTGGCCTTGTAAATTCGTGTTATAACCTTGTAAAGTGCAGGCGAATCAGGACTCCACAATTGCGGATTATTTAAAATAAGCGATTGATTAAAAGGAATTTCAGTTGTATTCTTTGCCAATTGAATATTTTTTGAACCAACCAAAACTGTTTTGTTTTGAGGGTCTACAATGCTATGTTCCACCCGTAGTTTACAATTCGCTGGAGTAGCATTGGTGATAAGTGTTTTTATATCAAGTTGTGCTTCTTGGTTGTTTACTTTTGGTGTTTGGAAATACACACCTGACGAAGCATAATGTGATGTGGAGATATGTATTTTGTTGGTAAATACAAGAAAAACATCGCGGTAAATGCCCCCGAAAAATGTAAAATCGGCCGACAGTGGCGGAATGTTTTCATTGTAGCGGTTATTCACTCTTATGGCAAAAGTATTTTGCTCCCCACAGCGAACTAACTTCGTAATATCGAAACTAAAGCGGGTATATCCTCCCACATGCAAGCCAGCACTTACGCCATTTACAAACAGTTCCACTTCCTGATTTGCCCCCTCGATATAAATGGAAATTTGCTGTTCTTTTTTGTCAGTAGGAATTGTAACCTGCCGACGATACCAACCCACGCCACGATAAAATCCAGGCGCATCGTCCACAGCATCCGTTGCATTCCAAGTGTGCGGACTGTTTACTTTTTGCCAATCGGAATCATTAAAAACTACTTGACTTGCATTGGCTTTATCTTCTTTTAAAAAACGCCAGTTTTCGTTGATGGAATATTGAATGCGTATATCCGCATTGGCCAGCAAATTAGTAGCAAACAACAATAAAATAGGGATAAAAAGTTTATTCATGTCAATTAATATTAAATCAAGCCTTTAAAATTGCAAATGTAGCTATAGTAAACATATTCAGATAAAAGAATTGTCCAATTAAAAGTGAAAATTATTCATTTCGATTAGTTTGCAAC
>JBMOHZ010000436.1:0-2302 GCA_049317585.1 Paludibacter sp. | reverse complement strand
CAATTTTATTGTTCTTTTTCTTCTCGTTTTTTGCTTTTTTATGAAAGCTCAAACTATAGAACCTCCGCGACTTGTAGTAGGAATCATGGTTGACGGTTTGCAAAAGAAACACTTGGATATGCTCTCGGCCTATTTTGATCCGGGTGGTTTTAAAAAGTTGACTCAAAGTGGAATCTCCATTCAACATGTAAATTACAATATTGTTTCGGGTGGAAATGCATCTGATATAGCCACTGTAATGACAGGCTCGGTACCTTTTTATCATGGAATTACAGGTAACAAATACTACAATAGGTCAACTGATAAAATCCGTCAGTATATATACGATGAACAAGAAATTGGAATTGGAACTCCCGAAACCTATTCGGCTTATAGTTTACTTTCGAGTACTTTTTCCGACGAATTAAAGCTTGCAACAAATCGTAAATCAAAAGTTTATGTAGCTGCTATAAATGCTAATGAGGCCTTAATGCTGGGCGGACACACTGCAAATTGTGTAGCATGGATTGATGATATTCAACACAAATGGGTTACTACAGGCTATTACAAAGATGGATTAAGTAAATCGGCTGATAATATGAATGTTAGTGGAGCATTCAAAGCAATTTCATCGCGCCGATGGCAACCATTATATGCTGTAAATACCTATATTTCGGCAGCAAACGATTCAAAAAAGTCGGATTTTAATAACCAACCAACTGAAACTAAAACTAAAAATACGACAGTTACTTGGTTGAAAAATACACCTTCGGCTAATTCGTTGGTGGCCGATTTAGGAATTAGAATTGTAAATGATGAGCAATTGGGACAAGATAATACACCCGATATGCTGTTGCTCCAATTTACTGTTCGTGCACCTAACGAAAAGTTTTTTTCATTGCAATCAGTCGAAAAGGAAGATATGTATTTGCGATTGGATAGAGATATTCAGAATTTATTACAAAAAATTGATGTAAAGGTTGGATTGGATAAGACACTCGTATTTTTATTTGCAAACCAAACCGAAGTTCATTCTCCAACCGAATTAGGTGATAATAATATACCTGCAGGATATTTTAGTGCCAATCGTTCAATGGCTTTGTTAAATACCTATTTAATGGCTATGTACGGACAAGAGCGCTGGGTGACTGGTTATTATGGTAAAAATATATTTTTGAATAAACAAAAAATTGAAGAAAAAAAAATAAATTTCGTTGATTTCCAAAAAGTTGTAGCAGATTTTATGCCTGAGTTTGAAGGGATTCAAACTGCTTATCCGTCGTCGCAAATACTAACAATGGGAGGTGATTCAAATTCCGAAATAGCACGTTTACGTAATTCAACGCATAAAAGCAGTATGGGAGATGTGGTTATTACACTTATGCCTGGTTGGTTGGAACTCGACGAAGATTTCAAGCCTATCGGTGAATCGAATGCATTGACATCATATACGCCATTGTTTTTTTATGGTATGAAGTTAAGACCTGCTATTGTTAATGCAAACTATAGTGTAACTGACATTGCACCAACACTTTCCCGAATTTTAAATATACCATTACCCAATGCATGTATTGGTAAACCTATAAAAGAAATTTTTGAATAATATGTATAATTTTGATGAAATAATTGACCGAAAAGGAACAAATGCCGTAAAACTGGAACGTTGTAAAGCACTTTTCGGAACGGAGGATTTATTGCCATTGTGGGTGGCTGATATGGATTTTAGAACCCCTGATTTTATATTAAATGCCATTTCGAAGCGTCTTGAACACCCAATATTAGGATATTCAATGCCTCCAAAAGAATATTATCCACTTATGCAACAATGGATTACTGATCATCATAATTGGTCGGTTAAACGCGATTGGCTAGGATTCTTGCCAGGAATAGTACCCGGATTATCGTTTGCTGTTCAAAGTTTAACGGCGCCAGGCGATGAAATTATTGTTCAATCCCCCGTTTATTATCCGTTTTTTAATGTGATAAGTAATAATCACAGGGTAATTGTAAATAATCAGTTAGTAGAGGAAAATGGTAAATTTGTGATTGATTTTGATGATTTGGAATCGAAAATAAGTGCCAAAACAAAATTAGTTATTTTTTGTAATCCTCATAATCCAGGAGGTCGCGTTTGGACGCGTATTGAGTTACAACGATTTGCCGAAATATGCGAAAAATACAATCTAACCATTATTTCGGACGAAATACATGCCGATATGGTTTTGCCAGGAAATGCGGCTCATACGCCATTGGCAACTGTATCTGAATGGGCTGAACAACATACGGTTACCTTTATGGCACCAACTAAAGTATTTAATATGCC
>JBMOHZ010000435.1:0-2304 GCA_049317585.1 Paludibacter sp. | reverse complement strand
CCCTTTAGGGGTTAGGGGCAGACATGAAAACATTCAGAATGGGTGGCATACACCCGAAAGAAAATAAATTATCGGCAGGAAAAAAAATAATAGTTGCCCAATTACCAAAACAGGTAGTTATACCATTGACGCATTATATTGGCACACCCAGCGAAGCCGTTGTTAAAAAAGGCGATTTGGTAAAAGCTGGTCAGCTGATTGGAAAAGCAAATGGCTTTATTTCGGCCAATGTACATTCGTCGGTTTCGGGTAAAGTTAGCAAAGTAGATGTTCAACTGGACGCTACTGGCTATCGCCGTCCTGCCGTATTCGTTGATGTAGTGGGCGACGAATGGCTCGAAGGCATTGATTGCAGCACTGAATTGATTCGGGAATGCACACTATCGACCGATGAAATAATAAAACGTATTCAGGATGCCGGTATCGTAGGGCTTGGTGGTGCTACATTTCCAGCCCATGTAAAATTGAGTCCGCCTCCGGGCAAAAAAGCCGAATGTTTGATTATCAATGCTGTGGAATGTGAGTCGTACCTCACAAACGACCATGCGTTAATGCTCGAAAAAGGCGAAGAAATTTTGGTAGGTATCCACATTACCATGAAAGTGCTGGATGTAAAGAAAGCATACATTGGTATTGAAAACAACAAACCCGATGCCATTGACCATTTAGGTAAATTAGCAAAAAACTATCCGGGTATTGAAATAGTGCCATTGAAAGTAAGTTACCCACAAGGCGGTGAAAAACAGTTGATTGATGCCATTATTCGCCGTCAGGTACCAAGTGGACGTATTCCTATTGAAGTAGGAGCTGTGGTTCAGAATGTAGGAACTATATTCGCCATTTACGAAGCGGTTCAGAAAAACAAACCCATGGTGGAGCGTGTAATTACGGTTACCGGAAAATCGGCTCCAAATCCTGGTAATTATATGGTGCGCATTGGTACTATGTTGTCCGAAATTGCCGAAGCTTCGGGTGGAGTGCCCGCCGATACAGGAAAGATAGTTGGTGGTGGACCTATGATGGGTCGTTCTTTTATGACACTTGAAGTACCAACAGCCAAAGGAAGTGCTGGAATATTGTATATCAAACGCGAAGAAGCACTACGCAAACTTATTAAAAACTGTATACGTTGCACTAAATGCGTAACGGTATGCCCAATGGGATTAGAGCCTTTCCTGCTTATGAACCAGAGCGAACGCAATATGTGGCCCGAAATGGAAACCAACCGCACTATGGATTGTATCGAATGCGGTAGTTGTAGCTATACTTGTCCATCGAATCGTCCATTGCTCGATTATATTCGTTTTGGAAAAACTACAGTAGGAGGAATTATTAGAAATAGAGTAACTGTAAAATAATGAATATGGAAAAACTAATAATATCACCGGCACCTCACATACATGGTGGCGATTCAGTTTCGAAAAACATGACAAGCGTAATTATTGCGCTAATACCAGCATTGTTAGTAGGACTTTACTTTTTCGGACTAGGAGCACTGATTGTAACACTTACGGCAGTTGTGTCGTGTGTTGTTTTCGAATACTTAATTCAACGATACGTTTTAAAAACTGAAACGTCCGTTTTAGATGGTTCCGCTGCTTTAACGGGTTTGTTGCTGGCATTGAATTTACCTTCAAATATACCCTTTTGGATCATTATTATTGGTTCATTAGTAGCCATCGGAATTGGAAAAATGACTTATGGTGGTTTAGGAAACAATCCATTTAATCCTGCATTGGTTGGCCGCGTGTTTTTATTGATTTCATTTCCAGTACAAATGACATCGTGGCCATTGCCTGTGCCAATGAATGGTAGTTATTTGGATGCAGTTACTGGCCCAACAACTTTAGCCATGATGAAAAGTCATTTTGGCGATTTACCATCTACATTTGACTTGTTTATAGGAAAAATGGGTGGTTCCATTGGCGAAGTTTCTGCTTTGGCATTATTGGCAGGATTGATTTATTTATTAGCTAAAAAAATTATCAGCTGGCATATTCCGGTGAGCATTTTACTTACTGTTTTTGTTTTTACCGGCATTCTTAATTTGGTAAATCCTGAACTATATGCTTCACCCATATTGCATCTGCTTTCGGGCGGATTAATGCTTGGCGCTATATTTATGGCAACTGATTATGTCACTTCACCCATGAATCCACGCGGTATGCTGGTTTATGGTGTGGGCATTGGAGTAATTACTGTAGTTATACGTGTATTTGGTGCATACCCCGAGGGGGTTTCGTTTGCCATACTTATTATGAATGCATTTACGCCCCTGATTAATACATACATTAAACCAAAACG
>JBMOHZ010000434.1:0-2330 GCA_049317585.1 Paludibacter sp. | reverse complement strand
ATCTAAACCGAAATGGTAGTGCGCAAGGAAAATTGATAGGTGGCAACCTCTCGGTGCTTGCCGGAATGATTGGAACACCATTTGATTTACCTTACGATGGGAATATTCTGTTTATCGAGGAAATTGCTGAAAAGCCTTACCACATCGACCGCATGATGCAAAATCTCCGATTGAGTGGTGCATTGGCTAACATATCAGGACTTGTAGTTGGGCAGTTTAGTTATTGTGAAGAAGATCCGCTAATGATGCAGTCCATTGCCGAAATCATACACGATGCTGTAAAAGAATACCAGTATCCGGTTTGCTTTAACTTTCCTGCCGGACATGTGGATTATAACTTGCCGCTTGTAATGGGGGAAAATTTAAAGTTGGATATTTCTAATTCATTATCAACTATTTACTATCTATAATAATTTATAGTCTACTCTTCAATTGCGTCTTTTACAAGGCGGAATGCTTTTTCGAGTTTAAGCATTTCGTCGGACATAAATTTGTAAAATTCCATCCATTGTATGCGGCGGTGAATGTCGATGCCGGTTTTCTCAGTGTAAATGCGGCAAACTTCGGTGCCACATTCGCGAATGTACGCAAAATCCCAAATCAAACCTTGTGGAAAGTTTTTTTCTACGAGTGACTTGTAATTTTCAAATTTCTCGTACAATTCAAAGCGTTTTACGGCATCGTGATGATTTATTTCGAGAATCACAACAGCACCTTCGCGCGTAGCATCAAACTTTAATTCAACACCTTTCATTTTGGTGTTGTAAAGCATAAACTTGCTTTTGCGTTTTTTTAATGCCGGAATCTGACTGCAGTACACACCAAATCCCTCCCAAAATTCTTTTTTTAATTGCTTCGCTTCTTCTTTTGTGTACATTTATTTTGATGTGATGATATGATGATGTCGTGATATGATGAAGTTGTCTTTCTTTTACTTTATAACTTTATGAACCTTACAAACTTTACTAACTATTTCACTATTTTATAAACACTGCCTGGTAAGCATTTCAGTATGCCTTTAAATTCCAATTCGAGTAGCATGGACGAGATTTTACTTACCGGTAATTCGAGTTTTATGGCTAATTCGTTGAGTTGAATACCATCAGCAAACTGTCGAAGCAGACTTACAATACTTTGATCTTCGTCGGTTAAATCCAGAAACAATGCAGTTTGAATATTCACTTGATTCGAAACGTTTTGTTTTTCCCAATTCATAAAGTGTAGCATATCGTCGGCCGATTCTATTAGCGAAGCTTTGTTGGCTTTTATCAGCGCATTACAGCCTGCCGACCACTCATCGCCCACACGCCCCGGAAATGCAAACACATCGCGATTATAATCGTTAGCCTGCTCGGCAGTAATCAGAGCTCCTCCTTTCGAGGCCGACTCCACAACTACAGTGGCATCGCACAAGCCAGCAATAATGCGGTTGCGTTGCACAAAATTTTGTCGGTCGGGGTTGGTTCCGCTCAGGTATTCGGTGAGGAGCATGCCATTTTCGACCATTTTTACTGCCGTAGGCCTGTGTACAGCAGGATAAATTCGGTCGAGCCCATGACCCACCACGCCAATAGTTGGTAAACCATATTCCACTGCTGCTTTATGTGCACAAATATCCACTCCATACGCCAATCCGCTTACTATGACCGCATTGGGAAGTTGTTGAGCTATGTCTTGAATCAGTTTCCGGCAATTTTCACGACCAGTTTCGGTAGCATTGCGCGTTCCCACCAATCCAATAAATTTGCCATTGTTTAAACTGCAATTGCCACGTGTATAAAGCATTATGGGCGAATCGGGACACTCCTTCAGTCGGAATGGATAATCGCGGTCGGTAAAATAGAGCGGTACAATTTTATTTTTAGTTATAAATTCCACTTCTTGTTCGGCACGCTTGAGTACATCGGCGTTTACTATTTCGCGTGAGAGCACATCGCCAATTCCGGGAATTTTGGCCAGGTTTTTCTGACTTTCTTTAAAAATGCCTTCTTCGGATCCAATATAAGCAATCAGGTTTTTAGCCAACGCATTACCAATGCCTTTAATAAGTGTAATACCAATTTTGTAGTTAAGGTTATCGTAAATCATAATAATTTAGAAAATGCTTTTATGTGTTTTACTGCAAAATTCATTAGTACCCAAGCTGTACAAATGCCCAATATGTCGCATAGCCAATCAATCCACTCGGCCGACCGCGGTTTGAAAAACGTTTCTTGCACTATTTCAATTAATCCGCCTAAAACAATTGGAAAAACAATGCAATAAATTACGAAATGCGTTTTTTTGTATTTCAGCGAATTCAGTTTTAAAAAATCGAATATAATAACCAT
>JBMOHZ010000433.1:0-2331 GCA_049317585.1 Paludibacter sp. | reverse complement strand
TTCTTAACATATTCAGGATTTGTAAAGGCCGATTTTGTCAGCGCTTCACCTGGATTGTGATGCACCATGTCCATTATAAATTCAGGTTTTTGAGCCGGAATGGTCAATGAAAATAAAATGGAGAAGACGATAAAAGTAATTTTTTTAATAAGATTCATAATAACAAGTGTAATATTAAAATACTATTTATTTTACTGTAAAAACTCTGAAATCCATTGGTCTAATAGTGGCAGTGCTAGAAACAATTTCCTTCGTCAGTATATCAGTCATGGCTGCACTTAACGCAACAATCTGATTTTCTTTGGAATAGTTGATGACGTACACAAACTTTCCCTTTTCGCTTGCCACTTCTGTGATTTCCACCAATTCATTCTTAGAAACAATCAAAGATTTAATACTGCTTGTATTTAATGCCAGTTTAACCATTTTGGAAGCCGCATTTTCATCCACTACCGAACCAATATAATAAACAGTTCCATTACCGTAATTATTTTTGGTCAGTACCGGTTTTCCCTTAAAAAATCTATTGTCATAGTTTCCAATAGCCGTAGCAGTTTTCAGTTTGAACACATCATGCCAAAGTCCGCAAGAGTAAGTATTTGTGTCGTTTTCAAGTTTTAATTTGGTGGTTTCAATTCCAATGAGTGCATGTTGCTCCTCCATTTCAATTCCTGCCAGTTCCTCTATCGACGCATTTAAAATTCGCCCAAACGATTTCACATCATCATTTCGAAGACCTGTCATGCAGGTAATTAGAACAGTTGCTCCATTTCTGGCAGCCATTTTTAGTCGGTTGGCAACATCGTCATTCATCAACACCATTGAAGGAACTACGATGAGTTTATAATTATCAAAACTATCGTTGGACGAAATAATATTGGTGGTTATAGAGGCATTGCGCAGCGAACGGTAATACTTAAAAATCTCACGCATATACCTGAAATCCATGGCAAAACGCCCATCCTCAAACGCCCAGTCATTTTTAAAATCCCTGATAACCGCCACTTGCGAAACTGGCAATGATTGCCCCGTTATCTTTTTCAGTTGTGCCAATTCGCTAGCCACTTGTTGTGCTTCAAAAAACCGTCGGCGCGGCACATTGTCATCGTCCAATACGCCCACCATAACATGCTCATGGGCAGCAGGAAAAGTCCGAAACGAGAAAAAACTAATTCCCGTAGCTCCTTGCGCCATTTCCTGCAATGACCATAAACGAACCGTGCCAGGCTCAACAATTTTGCGTTGGTTGCCGGCAGTGCGACCAATCTGTGCTTCCGTTACCCAAAACGGAGCTTGTTTGGCACCCCTCATTTGCGACAAAGCCATCGAAGACATGTGAGGCGTGTAAGTAAAAGCACCACGGTTACCGTATTCATTTTCGAGCGTCCAGCCATAGGGATAATTGTCAATGGACATAAAATCGCAAGTGTTGGCCATTTTATAAAGGTCTAACTGATAAAGAAATCCACTCGAACAGATGTTGTGTGACACCTTCATTGTTGGGCAAATTTTCTTGATGGCATTTCGTTGCAGGTTATAAAAATCTATGGCGCAATCGGAATAAAATTCCTGAAAATTCTGAAAACAAGACGGATTATCACCTTTTCGGGGCAGGTAAATCTCGTCGAACGATTTCACCTGCTGACTCCAAAACGATAAATACCATGCATTATTCAAATTATCAACCGTTTTGTATTTATCCGACAGCCAATTAGAGAATTTTTTCTGACACCAATTGCAATAACAATAGGGTTCTTCAGCCATCAATTCATTATCAACCTGATAGGCAATAACATACTTATTGTCCTTAAATTCGGTGGCTAAGGCAATAGCAATTTTTTCGCAATAATCACGGTAAGTGGGGTTATTGAGGCAAGCATGGCGGCGTTTGCCAAAAGGTTTACGCTCGCCACTAGCGGTGACCTGCATGATTTCAGGATGTTTGTCGTACATCCATTTGGGAATAGCAGCAGTAGGAGTAGCTAGAAAACTCTCAACACCCGATTTTCCGAGTGTTTGAACAGCAAAATTCAACCACGAAAATTTGAATTTTCCTTCCATAGGTTCCATCGAATCCCACACCAAATCGCCCATTCGTGCCACATTAAATCCAGCTTTTTTCATCAACAAAGCGTCATTTTCAATTTGCTGTTGACTTAAATTGTTGGGATAATATGCTGCACCAACATACATTGGAGTATTTGTTGTTTGCGAATAAATTGACAAGCAAGATATTACAAATAAACAGAGGATAGAAAGTTTCATTTCAAAATATTTATTAGTTGTTATATAAGTTATAATTATATGATATAAAAGTTGTTACTTTGCAAA
>JBMOHZ010000432.1:0-2336 GCA_049317585.1 Paludibacter sp. | reverse complement strand
CACCTGTTTCCCTTTTAATTTATTAACTCGCAGTACTGGAATTAATAAAACCTTAGCGGGTGCAAAGATAAAATAATTATTTAAATTTTGGGTGGTAATACGATTCTTTTTTTAAAAAAAGTGTTTGATAGATATATTTAGTGAAATAAAAATTCGTTCCTGATAAACCAACGTTTTACTCAGTTTCTTATGTTTATTGCACCATGCATTTTGTGGTTAAAACACTTAAATTATCAGAATATACACGTAGAATATAAATTCCATTTTGTAATTTAAATGTCGTTCCTTCAGACACATTTCTACTATATTGTATCCTACCCGTTAAATCTACAATTTGAATATTCATTGTTTGGTTCACGCCAAAAACTTGTAAAATTCCGTTTTGGCTGCTACAAAAAATATTGGGTACTGCGTTCAAATTAATGTCCGATGGAATGTAATTCAACTTGTTGTCAATCCATTTAAAACGATTTGATATAAAGGTTTTAAGGCTATTCACTTCGGCTGCATAGCTACCCAGTATTTGTGGATTCATGTGTACCTTGCTATTAAGGATATTCCATTTAGTGAAATTGAGTTTTTGTGATTGATTAATTCGTGCTGCATATTCATCCACTGCTTGGAGTAGTGATGCTTCGCTAAGTTTTCCATTATTCCGATATGTAGCATACAAGCTTCTGAGCTGTACAACAACTTGTGGATCCGAAAAAATCCGATTTATCATACTTTTTACTCCATTGGCAGAGCTTCCTTTTGTAGCATAAACCCAATCGGTTAAATTATTTATAGGATATGTTCTATAATCGTTCTCAAATGCAATATCAAAATCCCAAACAGGTCCAAAATAGAATTTTGGATTATCTCTTTTTTTATACATATACGTACTCCAATAAGTATCGGTATTTCCACTTATTTCGCCAACCAAAAAATGACGAAGAAATGTTTCGAGGTCGATGTATTTTCTGAATCCATTGATATTGTCGGTATAGTTAGCTGCATAAACCGCATTTTCCATAGTTTCGAAATGCGATTTAATAAATGCCTTCTGACTTTCAACAATTTCATCATCTTTGGGATATTTTATGGTAACAGGGATCTTATTTTGAATAGATTCAAACCAAACCAATTCATCACTAGCATAAGCATCCATTTCGAGTAAATATCCTCCAGTAATTTCAGGAGCTACAATGTCAGTAATTTTCATTTTCTCAACCATAACACGCTCTGTGGCCACTTCTATTTGATCGCAAAGTTGATATGTTCCTTTGTATACGCCATTCAAAAAAACATCAACAGGCACGCCTGCGGGTGTATACGGAATGTCCAGATTTTTGCTTATATTAAAAGCTAGCAAATTTCGCATGAGCGTTTTATCGCCGTAATTATTAATAAGAGTCCAATTTTTTTCTTTTGCAGGAAGTCCTAATAAACTGACTTTATTGAACAGTTTCATGCGGTAAGGTTTTTTGGGAAAGCTCCAGCTAACATTTCCTCGCCCTTTTATCTCAAGACTATCCGTATAAATACTTGTGCCAGGCTCGTTAATAACCGAAACGATACCTTTCAGATATGTTTCTTTATCAACAATATCCTGAGCAGCAGTTGTATGTATAATCACCGAAGCTAAGTTGGTGGTTTTAGGAATAATAGTATTGTCGCCTATACCTTTGTAACCATAAAACTCAATCTCTGAAACATTGCATTTTGCACTTTCAGGGCCAATATACCGAATATACCTAAATCCTTTAGAGCAATTGATGGTTTGCGAAGTAAGCACGTTCTGATTGGGAGCAGTTGGTATTAAATAAAGTGGAATTGCATCACCAAAATCAGGCTTGTTAGCTCCTTCAAAAACGCCAAGAATCATTCTACTGGCTTGACCTGAACGTGGACAATATGAGAGGTTTGTAACTATATAAGGCTCACCCAAATCCAACCCAACCCAACCGCCAGTGGTAGCACAAGTTGCAAATATTGTTGTCAAATTTCCATCAAATGCATTATTTCTAATTAGAGTTGAAAAAGTACATGCGTTTGTATTGTAGTCATAAAACTCATTGCTGGAAATTTGTATTCCTGTAAGTTTAGTCGACGACTCAGATCTCAAATTATTTATCGATATAAAAAACAATAGTAGTAATAAAAAATTTGATTTCATTAGTATAATTTGATTTTAAGGTAATTATCGGTTCACAAAAATACTAAATCTCTTGCAATTTCATATCCTATGCAAATGGAACATGCCGATGTGTCGGCAGATATATATTTATTTAACTAAATAAGCAAGTTGAAAATTATTATAGTAACTGAAGGTGGGATTCCAAAATTACCAACCT
>JBMOHZ010000431.1:0-2349 GCA_049317585.1 Paludibacter sp. | reverse complement strand
TTTTCAAGGGTATCGCGCACGCGATCGCGGTCGTCAACCATAGCTATTTTTATCATGGGCCAAAATTCGGAAGTGAAGTAAGGTGGTGCAATACATCAAACGATGTAGAGTGTAATTGTAACAGTCGTGCCCTCATTAACAATACTTTGCAATTTTAAATTTGCATTTATCTCGGCGGCCCTGGCCTGCATATTTTTAAGGCCGTGCCCGTGTATCACTTTTTTAGTTTCGAAACCGGAGCCATTATCCTTGATTTCAATACGAATTCCATTTTCGCCTTTATAACTCAGCGTAATTCCGATTTGCGCAGCATTTGAATATTTCAAAGCATTGGTAAGCGATTCCTGCACAATCCGAAAAAGGTTCAGAGCTTCGGTGGTATTTAAAACAACCGCTTTGTGGGTAACTTCGTTAAAGATTAAATGTACCGGATAGTTCCTGGTGACCTGGTTAGAATAGTATTTAATTTTATCAAACAATTCTTCAACAGTAATGACATTTTTATCCATCACCCAAATCGCATCACGAAGGCCCTGGATAACAGCTTTGGTATTTTCCTTTATTTCATTCAGATCTGTAATTTCTAAAACCGGTTTTTTGCCGATCCAATCTACCGTATTGAGCATCATACTGAGGCGAGCACCCACATTGTCGTGCAACTCCCTGGCTATCTGCGATTTCTGCTCAAAGTAACGGCGTTCATTCTCCATTTCCTGTTGTTTTTTCCTCAATCGAGTCCTAATTATCCGACGAATAATCAAAAATACAAATGTGTGGAAAAGCAGTATGCCCGGTATTAAAAACCACCATTTAAAATAGAATGGAGCATGCACGATGAGTTTAATGCGCTTTTCAACAAAAAGGCCACCTTCTATCTCGCCTCTGAGTACTATGGTATAGGTGCCGGGTCGTGGTTTGGAAATTCTGATGGCAGTAGCGGCATTCGACCGATGAAACTTAGTATCAATACCTTCAATTTTATAACTGTAAATGAGCTTTTTAGGTTCCGATGAGCTTAGCAAGCTGAAGTTAATTCCAAACACAGTATTTTTAGGATAAACATCTATGCTCCCGATAAAATCGGCGTTTACATGTTTATTGTAAACAGTATCGTCAATGTAAATTCCCTGGATTATTAATGACGGTCTTGGTGCTACAGTTGTATTGAACGACTCATTAAAAATTGTTATTCCTTTTATGTTGCCAAAATAGTAGTTGCCTTTTCCATCGTTTGCCGAAGCTGCCCCATTGTGCTCCGATTCCGATAGGCCATCGGATGGTGTGAAGTTTTGAAAAGTTTTTGTTGCAATTGTAAAGCAACTGATTCCCAGGTTGGTGCTCACGAATAACTTTGTACTGTCGTGGTTTGGCTGAATGGCATAAACCACGTCGTTATTTAGCCCGTTGCTGGTATTGAACGATTCAATAAGCTGATAGTTAATGTTGTAGTGCAGAAGTCCGGATCGTGTGGCAAGCCATAATGTTTTGTCCTTATTCCAGAAACTATCCATAAAAGCCCCGAAGACAGGCTTTTGCTCACTTATCTTAGTCAAAGTTTTACCATCAATTACCCAGCTTTTTTCCTGGTTGCTAATGCGGATTTCATTTTTGAATGGATTGTACAAAACACTTTCGGAAGAAAAATTTAATGAAAACGATTTCAAAACTTTTAATTCTTCATTTTGGAATTTACACAGTTTTAATTCAGAACCGTTGTAGATAAAAAGGGTATTGGGAATTGATGTATTTATTACCTTGCCAATTGATATACCGTGCATTACAAGTGGTTTCAGCTTTAAAGTGGTAGTGTTGAAAAAATATGTCTCACCGTTTTGTTTTACAATCAGAATATATGACTTATTTACCCTCACTGTATTAAACGAACTGCTCGCTTCAGAATTTTTAGGAATTAAATCTATAAATTCGTTTGTGAGAATATTAACCAATTGCGGTGTTTCCACCAAAGGGCATACTAACAACAGACTGTCATTTATAGCTTCAATGTCCATTATAATATTGTTTGAACTGTTGAAATCTCTCAAATGCTGAAAATTCTGTAATTGAAATTGATTCAGAATTTTAATGCCATCCGTTTCGGAGCAGATCCATATATTCCCTTCTTTGTCTTTAAATAATTCAGAAATATGCCTGATTAGCGGGCTCTTGTGATCCTTTTCATAGCCAAATGTTGTACCAAATGTATTTTTACGGTAATTAAAAGGCAACACACCATCGCGCAGGGAAATCCATAGCCATTCATCATCAATAATGGCTGATCTTGAATACAGTATGTTTTCGTGAAGTTCAGCATTCTTGTGGTCTGGAAATAATTTATTTTTACCGGAAATA
>JBMOHZ010000430.1:0-2351 GCA_049317585.1 Paludibacter sp. | reverse complement strand
TAATTCCTACCAAACCCGCTATTATTTGCCATCGTATGCCGTATTAACCGGCGCTTCGCTGGGCGGTCACGGTCAACGCACGTTGGGCGACAACAGCTCGTTCCAGCTCGAATCGTATATTACAGGCGATTTGAAATTTGAAAACAATAGCAAACTGAATGCCATGGCTGGTTATTCGTTTTTGGAGTCGATGTACGAAGGTTTTGGCGCTATCCGTAGCGGATTCGATACCGATGCATTTTTGTACAACAACCTTGGTTCAGGTTTCGATTACACGGCAGGTGATGTGTATTCATACAAAGGTATTTCGCGCTTAGTTTCGTTTTACGGTCGTCTGAATTTGAATCTTGTAGGTCGATACCTTTTTACGGCCACTATGCGTAACGATGGATCTAGCCGATTTGGAGCAAACAATAAATGGGGGATGTTTCCTTCGGCTTCGTTTGCCTGGCGCGCTTCCGACGAAAAATTTATGGAAAGTACTTCGAAATGGCTTAATAACCTGAAGTTGCGTATTGGTTATGGTGTAACAGGTAATCAAGATGGCATTGGCGATTATAAATCACTGCAATTGTTGAGTGCAACCGGCGCTTCGTACTACGATGCTACAACAGGTGTTTGGAAAAAAGCCTATTCGCCCATTCAAAATACAAATGCAGATTTAAAATGGGAATCGACAGCACAAACAAATATCGGAGTTGATTTCGGACTTTTCAATAATATAACGGGAACATTGGAATTTTACCTCAAAAAAACCAACGATTTGCTCTGGACGTATCCTGTTCCGCAACCTCCGTATCTGGTTAATACTATGTTGTTGAACCTTGGTAGTTTAAGTAATCGTGGTATAGAGCTTACATTAAATGCTAACCTCGTTAAAACTCAGAAATTTACCTTCGATGCCACTTTTACAGGAGCTTACAACAGTCAACGTATCGACAAACTCACCAACAATTTATTCAGTCAGGCTTCGGACTTACGCACAGGCAGCATGACAGGTGTTAGAAGCATGACCGGTATTTACACGCAGGTAGTAAAAGAAGGTTATCCGGCTGGTGCTTTCTGGGGGCCAAAATGTTTGGGTATCGATACCGATGGCGAATATATTTTGAATAAAGATGCCAATGGTGAAGTTATTAACAAATATCTGGGTTCGGCTCAACCCAAGTTGAATGTGGGATTAACGTTTAATTTCAGTTACAGCAACTTCGATTTGAATATTGGAACGTATGGCATGTTCGGGCAGAAAGTGTTGAATGCAACGGCTATGAGTATGGCCGACCCTACCCGTTTACCTTCGCAAAACGTAACAGATGCCTTTTTGAAAAGCGGCATAACATCCGACCCTGTATTTTCGGATTATTGGGTCGAAAAAGGCGATTTTTTCCGTTTGCAATCGGTAACTATGGGCTATAATTTACCCAAAAGTGCATCCTTGGGTTTGGAAAAAATTCGGGTGTATGTTACCGGCGAAAACCTGTTTGTGCTATCGGGCTACAGTGGTACCGACCCCGAAGTAAGCAACAATGGCTTGAGTGCACCGGGCATCGACCGATTTAACTATTACCCACGTCCACGAACCATTTCATTAGGATTAAATATCTCATTATAAAATTGAAGTGCATTTTTTATTATTGTTTAAATACAGAATAAATTACCTGCTAATACATACAAATTATGAACGCATTTTTAAATAAAATAACACGTACGAAAAGTATTCTGCTTATTTTTCTGGTACTTTTAAGTTCGTGTACAAATCTCGACGAAGTTTTGTTTGATAAAATAACCATGGACGATTATGGTAAAACATCGAGCGAGGTTCAAACCATTGTGGGAGGCGCTTATGCTACCCTTCGCGGTTTTAACGACACGAATACCGGAGGCACACTTTGTTATCCTACAGGCGAATTCGTATTTTTCCTAAACGAATGTACTTCGGACGAGGCTTGCATTCCTACTCGGGGAACCGACTGGTACGATGGTGGGCGCTATCAACAATTGCAATACCACACTTGGGATGCGAATAATGCTACCGTGTTGAGTGCATGGAAATATAATTTTCAGGGTGTGGCCAATATAAATACCATTATTTACATGGTTAATAAATCGTCGCTGACGCAGGACGATAAAAATGTGGTAAACGCCGAATTAAGAGGCTTAAGGGCTTATTATTATTACAATTTGCTCGATTTATATGGTGGCGTACCAATTGTAACTAGTTTCGAAACTACCGATGTCCCCAAACAAGCCAGCCGCGATTCTGTATTCCGTTTTGTGGAAAAAGAATTGATTGAAATAACGGGTTTACTGCCTTCGGGAATTGCCTACAGTCGTTTCACACAAAATGTGGC
>JBMOHZ010000429.1:0-2357 GCA_049317585.1 Paludibacter sp. | reverse complement strand
ATGGCTCCAGACTACTGCCGATGGAAATTGAAACTACGCTTTAAATATTATATTTGTTTATAATATGCCAGCCAGTGTTTATTTGCCGCTAAACGGTGAGGCCGGCTTCGCACAGGACGAAGTCAAAGAGACTTCGCCCTACACAGCGCCAGATTTTTAGATTACGGAAAGCAAGGTATTACTCTGGTTTTATTTGAATTTAATAATTTCGAATATGCTTTTATCTTACCCTTACACTGGCTCCCATGTTTTCGTTTTGCTTCACGGATTTGGGGCTTCCTTCGCAGTCAATTTCGCTGGCGCCACTGGCATGAGCATCGAGACTTTCGGTTGCATGGGTGTCGATTTTTGATGCTCCTGATGCTTCGACGGTTGCTTGTTTGCTAATAAAACTGCTACCGTTAAATTTTGAAGCTCCACTAGCATCTATGTTTAGCTTTAAGCTCGTACCTTCGATATTGGCATTCGAAGCACCTGATAAATCAACTTGGGTATCGCCACTTACTTCGAAATTTAGGTCGCTTTGGCTTGCTCCACTCAACTTTATGGCTAAATATGGACTTTTAAATGTTGAAGTAGTGCTTATCTGAGCTGCACCGGAACCTCTTATCTCGTAAATAGAATCGGTATTGATTTTAATTTTCACAGGGAAGTTCAGTAAAAACTTTTCGGTATAAATTTTCAATTTACCGTCGATCACTTCGGTAATAATTTGTGAATGAACATTTTCTGGAGCCGAAACCACAAATTGTTTTACTGAATCTTGGGTTAGTTCCACCTCTATATTATCCGAAACTTCGATGGACGTAAATCGGTCGACGGTTCTAACTTCATCTACTGAAGGTTCGTCGTTTTCGTCCCAATTAATTACAAAATGTTCACCATTTACTTTAGTCCAATTGATAATGGTTTTAGCACCAACACTGTAAAGCATAAAAATACCAGCCAACCAAAGCAATAAAACAATAAGCGATGTGGTTTTCGAGTTTTCGAACTTGCGACGATTTATTAAATTTATAGCCCAATAAATTAGCATAAAAATAGGTGCACCAACTACTAGAATAATGGAAATGATTAATAAATGTCCGTTAGTTCCTGTCATAGTACTCCAATCGGCAGGCATTCCGGGCATCACCTCATTTAAAATGGCGGGCATAAATAGTAGCGAAACCAGTACAAAAATGAGTGCTGCGGCAACCACAATACCTACAAATCCGAAAATAGCGCCTACAAAACCGACAAAAACCTTGAGTAATACACGGAATATCTCTAGAAATTTATCGCCAAAACCCGATGCCGATTGTTTGAATTTATCACTTTCGACATAGTTTTTTACGTTGTTGATTTCCGATTTTATATTTTCCACCGTTACATCTTCGCCTTGCATTTCGAGGCGTTGCGATGCGGTAACTGCCTTAGGAGCGATAAGCCAAACCACTAAATAAATGGGAATCATTGTGCCCCAACCTATTAGCACTAAAGCAACTAGTGCAATGCGCACCCAAGTTACATCCCAGCCTAGGTAGGCCGAAATACCAGTGGCTACACCACCAAGAATCGCATTTTCGGGGTCGCGATAAAAACGGCGTCCACGATTTTTGCTTCCAGCACTTTGTTGTTGTGTGCTTTTTTGTTCGGCAGTTTCGTCGTCATCGGCATACTGACTTGGATTTCCGAGTACAGTTATTATTTCTTCTACATCCTCTAAGTTGATAACAGTTTTGTTGCGTTTCAGGCTTTCGCTGAAAATTTCGGCTATACGTGCCTCAATATCAGCCATTACTTCTTTCTTTTCTTCTTCCGAAAGATGTTTTTCAACGTCTTTTAAATAGATTTGAAGCATTTCGTAAGCATCGTCGTCGATATGAAAAACGATGTTATTTAAGTTGATTGTTAATGTTTTTTTCATTGTTTTTTTTATTTAGAACAAAGAACAAAGATCCAAGAATAAAGACTTTAGAATCATTTTGCCTTGTGTTTGTATATAAATTTATCTTTAAATTGTAAATGAGTAAATCGTAAATTCTGGTTATTCCTTAATCTTTTGAACAACCTGATGTATTTCGTCCCAAGCATTTTCAAGTTCTGCAAGGAAATCAATTCCTTTGGGTGTCATTTCGTAATATTTGCGGGGAGGCCCCTGAGTCGATTCTTCCCATTTGTAATCCAGCAATTCGCTGTTTTTCAATCGGGTAAGAAGCGGATATAATGTGCCTTCCACCACAATCAGTTTTGCGTCTTTCAGCTCCGAGATAATATCCGAAGCGTAAGCAGGCTTCTTTTTGAGAATAAGCAAAATGCAATATTCCAAATAGCCTTTCCGCATTTGAGATTTGATGTTGTCTGCGTTCATTTTT
>JBMOHZ010000428.1:0-2358 GCA_049317585.1 Paludibacter sp. | reverse complement strand
CGTTTTGCCATATTTATCTTCATAAATTTTCAACATCGCTTTTAATATTGGCGAATCCAAGTTTGGTTTCCAACCAGGATATCCACCTACAAATTCAACTTTTGCACCTGCCAATGCAAAATTACTTTCGATAATAGATGCTAGTTCAGACTTGCGCGAATCTACGGAGCTACGGAGTAACGAACGTAATTCAATTTTCTGTCCGTTCGATTTAATAATGGCCAAATTATTGGATGTTTCAACTACAGTTGGCAATTCAGGGATAAAACGGTAAACGCCATTAAAACAAGCCGTAACGCCATTTATAAGGTCGTCTTGAATTTCCTCGGGGATTAATCCACTAGGCAAAGCAATTTCCTCAGCAGTTAGCGAAATATTGTTTTCAACTCCAGCAAACTCTTCTACAAAAAGCGTTTCCATTTCGTCGATTAAATCCATAATATCATCCACAGCATCGCCAGGAACAGTTAGCACTGCAAATGCTTCGCGAGGAATGGCATTACGCAAACTTCCACCTTCGATACTAGCTAAGCAAGCTTGGCATTCGGCCACAGCTAGTTTCAAAAAACGGAACATGAGTTTATTGGCATTGGCACGTTGCAAATGAATATCCACACCTGAGTGTCCACCTTTAAGACCTTTCAACGTTACTTTTACAGCCACATCGCCTTCGGGAATTTCCACTTCGTTGTAGGCAAACGATATGTTTGCATCTAAACCACCCGCACAACCTACATATAATTCACCTTCATCGTCAGAATCCAAATTCATCAAAATATCACCTTTCAAAAACCCTGGCTCTAATCCAAAAGCACCATGCATTCCTGTTTCTTCGTCCACGGTTATAAACATTTCGATAGCTGGATGTGCTATCTCGTTCGATGCAAGCACTGCCATTGCTGCCGATATACCCATACCATTATCGGCTCCGAGCGTAGTGTCTTTGGCAGTCACCCAGTCGCCATCAATATAGGCTTGAATAGGGTCGGTTTCGAAATTGTGGGCAATGCCCGAGTTTTTCTGAGGCACCATATCCATGTGC
Source organism: Paludibacter sp. (assembly GCA_049317585.1). Classification (GTDB taxonomy): domain Bacteria; phylum Bacteroidota; class Bacteroidia; order Bacteroidales; family Paludibacteraceae; genus Paludibacter. The sequence goes on along the minus strand of JBMOHZ010000428.1, from coordinate 1,316 downwards.
GCTTGCAATACTACCGCCTTGCGGTCTTCCATACCTGGAGTTGCAGGTTTACGAACCAACACATTGCCTATTTCATCGCGGAGTGTTTCGAGACCTAGTGATTTACCAAAATTTTCGAGAAAAGTACCGATTGGTTCTTTTTTGCCCGAAGGTCGTGGTACTTGTGTTAAACTATAAAAATGATTCCAAAGCGCTTTAGGCTCTAATTGACGAATGTCGCTCATATTATTTTTTATTAATGTTGTATATTTATACTGTTTTTACAATCTACAAATATCCGTATTTTTTCTCACAAAACAAGCACTGATAATACCTTTTTTGCATTTAAGTAATCGGATTATCAAAATTGATTATTTAAAACAACTCAAGGTCTCTTTTTGTTTTTCGGTAAGTTTAGTACATATCTTATCAACTGCCTTCCGGTTAGTTTTCTGAAAATCAATGGCTAGTTTCGAAATTTTCGTATTTACTTTGGCTATTTCGGCAGCATTTATGCTACCTTCACTTTTCTTTAGTGCCAATTCCTTTTTAAGCTTAGCTATACTTTTTTCAATTTTTACCCGATTTTTATCCCTACAAGTTTCAATTTTCAGAATACTTTTTGTTTGTTTGGAAGTAAGGTCTGTCACAATTTTAGTAACTGAAACAGGTTTATTTGCCAATAATTTAGTTGCCTGTTCCAAACTTTCGGCATGCGTATCGGCTAGCAATACGGGCTGTGTTGTTGGCTGTGATAGCGATTGATTGTTTTGCGCGTTTATAGTTACATGACAGGATATTAACAACCCAACTATTACGATTAATTTATTCATTTGTTTAGTTTATTTAGTGCGGTTTATATACAAATCGGTAGCTTTGTTTTTCACTATTAAAAAATGACGCTCAGTTTTATATGGCAATTCCTGTTTCCAAGTTTGTGGCACAATTGGTGCTTTGGCTGCCGTAGCTTGAGCAATACCCGTAATCTGACTTATTGCTTTTGCTAACAAGGCTTCGTTAATATCGCCCAATTGATGTTTAAAATCATCCTCAATATAGTAATTAGGCACAAAACCTTTTGTAAAATCGCTCTGACGATCTTTATTAAAATAGCGTAGAACTATAGGCATAAACGCCCACTGGTTTTTAGTGTTCTTCTCATCGTTAATCAGTGTAGAGCCTACATTTTTACCTACTGTAGTATCACCCACAAGTATACAAGGTAAAAATGGCTTAATCCCGTTAATCACCATTTCGCTAGCCGAGGCAGTACCATCGCCAGTTAAAAAATAAATGCGTTGCAAGCTATTTCCAATATTTTGAACGGGAATTTTATC
>JBMOHZ010000427.1:0-2375 GCA_049317585.1 Paludibacter sp. | reverse complement strand
AAACCTATTTACATAAGGAATTTTGCTTAATGGAAAATCGCGTTTCACCAAAAGAACCAAATAAGCCAGCATCAATGTAGATTTCAAAACTAGGTCGAGCAAATTGCTTTGCGTATTAATAAGCGTACTCAAAAAGTAAATTACTACTGTAACAAGCGTATAAAGTCCTATCGATTTCAAATCGTACTTAATAGGCATGTGTTTTTGACCTACAAAATACGAAACTAGCATGATTGTAAAATAACAGGCAAATGCAGCCCAAGCCGATCCTGTATACCCATTATCGGGTACTAAAAGTATATTTCCAGCAACAATTATAACTGTACCTAATATAGAAAACCATGCACCATACATAGTTTTATCTGTTAATTTATACCAAAGCGAAAGATTAAAAAATATACCTTGAAAAATAAATGAAGCCAAAACTATAGGCACTACATTTAGTCCAACCCAATAATTGCGCTGAATGATAAATTTAAAGATATCGATATACAATATCATCCCTAAGAATATGAACAACGATATAATAATAAAATACTTCATAGCATCAGCATAAGCCGTTAAACTATTTTTATCTTTATTTTGTGCAAAAATAAATGGCTCGTAAGCATATCTAAAGGCTTGTGTAAACATGAGCATAATCATAGCTATTTTTGATGTTGCTCCATATATTCCTAACTCGGTAGCACCTTCGACACTTGGTTTTAAGAATGGATACAATATTTTATCCAACGTCTGATTCATAATACCAGCTACACCCAAAACCAGTAAAGGCAATGAGTAGCGCAACATTTTTTTCAGCAATTCACTATCAAATGTAAATTTGGCTACAAATACATAAGGTAATAATGCAATGGTTTGAATTACAGTTGATAAAATATTAGAAACAAACACATAACCAACACCATAAGTAGGATTATAAAACCAACTTACAGTTTCAGGTGCATTTTGCTGAAGCCATGGACAAACAACAAGGAAAAACACATTAAAAAAAATATTTAATGCAATATATAAAAATTTGATTGCTGCAAATTTGATAGGTCTATTGGCAAACCTGAGATAAGCAAAAGGAATTGAAGCAAAAGCATCAACGGCAACAACCACACCTAGCATACTAATAAATTCTGGGAAAGCACTATAGCCTAAAGCATTGGCAATATTATTATTAAACACAACACATAATACTGCAAATATTAGTGAAGTAAAACCCACCGTTAGCAATGAAGTACTATAAACCTTATCAGCATCATCTTTATTTTTATTTGCAAACCTGAAGTAACCCGTTTCCATACCATAGGTGAGCACAACAAGTAGCAGGGCAGTCCATGAATATAGGTTTGTCACAATCCCATATTCAGCCGAACTAGCTAACATATAGGTATAAAGTGGTACCAATAACCAATTCAGAAATTTACCCAAAATACTACTAACACCGTAAATGGCAGTTTCTTTAGCCAACTTTTTCATTTGTTTTTCAGCCATGAGATTAATGAGGTGATGTGGTGATATGATAATATGGTGATGTGATGATTTTACTACTTTACAAACCTTATAAACTTTATGAACTAAAAATCTAACTCATTCCGCGAGTTTTTTTAATAGTTTCGTAAGCTTCATTTATGGAACGGAATTTTTCGGTAGCCGATTTTTTGAGATCATCACCTAAATTATTAACCTTGTCGGGATGAAATTTCATAGCCATTCGTCGATATGCTTTTTTAATTTCGTCTTCAGTTGCCGTTGATTCTATTTCGAGTGTTTTGTATGCCCAGCCCGGATCAGTGTTTTTAAAATACGGTGCTTTTAACGATTCGAAATCGGGATGTGAAATACGAAAAATAGTAGCAATGCTTTCAATCATAGCCTGTTCCGAAGGATGCACTTCACCATCGGCCAATGCTATATCGAACAATAAATGTATGAGTTGCAATTTAGCCGAATAATTCATAAACTGATTTATCTGCATAGCAACTTGTGATGCATCCACATCTTGTTCGAGAATATTTTTTAAAATTTGTAAAGCTTCAAGAGCACCTTCTTCGCCAAAATTAGCGACTAAAAATCGTTTGGCAACTGCTAATTCTGATTTTTGAATACGACCATCCGCTTTCATAACACAGGCAATAAGCACCAAAAGGCTCATTTTAAAGTCATTCTGAGCTGTAGCAGCTCTACTTTCGGATGATTTTGCCACTGTGGGTGCATCAAACATGGAGCCAAGTGCAAATCCAATAATTGCACCAATAGGGCCACCACCTAAAATAAAACCAAGTCCGCCACCTAACCATTTACCAAATCCAGCCATTTCAATATAATTTTAAAAATAATCGGCAAAGATACAAAAAACAGATTAATAACGATTTTTATTGCCATAT
>JBMOHZ010000426.1:0-2386 GCA_049317585.1 Paludibacter sp. | reverse complement strand
TGCGGGCGTTATTGATAGTTATTTGCTTTGCGTTATTAATGGTTATTAAATAGTTATTTGCCCTGCGGGCGTTATTATAATAAAACGAAGCACAACCAACGGTCATGACCAACGGGAATAAATAACAGGCGAAGCCTTAATTACAGCGTAGCTAAATAACATACGAAGTATTAATAACGCACAACGTGCAAATAACGTGCGAAGCACAACCAACGGTCATGACCTACGGGAATAAATAACAGGCGAAGCCTTAATAACAGCGTAGCTAAATAACATACGAAGTATAAATAACGCACAAAGTGCAAATAACAACGAAGTTAAATAACACGAAGTAAAAACATGGATAATTTTAATTTTTATAGCCCAACACATTTTGTTTTTGGGAAAGATCGCGAAAATGAAGCTGGTAAATACGCAAAACGCTTTGGTGGAACACGCGTTTTAATACATTATGGTAGTGGTTCGGTTATTAAAAGTGGACTTCTTGAACGCGTAAAAAAATCACTTTCTGAAGCTGGAATCTGGTTTACCGAGTTAGGTGGCGTTGTGCCAAACCCTCGTAGTGGATTGGTTTATACAGGAATTGAACTTTGTAAACGCGAGAACATTGATTTTATACTCGCTGTTGGTGGTGGTAGTGTTATCGACTCGGCCAAAGCGATTGCTTTGGGTGCTCTTTACGAAGGCGATTTCTGGGATTTCTACTGCGGAAAACGGATTGAAAAGGCATTGCCCGTTGCCACCATACTCACACTTACTGCTGCTGGTAGCGAAGGGTCGATGGGAACGGTTATCACACACGAAAATGGCATGTTGAAACGTGCAGCCAACCACGATGTGCTACGACCTGCATTTTCAATTTTAAATCCTGAACTTACTTGTTCGTTACCACCATATCAAACTGCTTGTGGAGCTATCGATATGATGGCGCATGTAATGGAGCGCTATTTTACAAATACCAAAAATGTAGAAATATCCGACCGCCTAGCCGAAGGAATTATGTTGACAATAATCAACGAAGCTCCTAAAGCAATGGCCGACCCGAATAACTACGATGCCAGAGCTAATTTAATGTGGGCTGGTATGGTAGCACACAACGACACTTGCGGTGTAGGTCGTGAAAGCGATTGGTCAAGTCACCAAATGGAACACGAATTATCGGGATTATATGATGTGGCCCATGGTGCCGGTTTGGCTGTTATTTTTCCTGCCTGGATGAAATATGTATTAAATCATGATGTTATGCGTTTTGCGCAGTTTGCAGTACGAGTTTGGGGTTGCGAGATGGATTTTCAGAATCCTGAAAAAACAGCCTTACAAGGTATTCAACGATACGAACAATTTGCAACTTCAATAGGAATGCCTATCCGTTTTGCCGAACTTGGAGCCAAATCCGAAGATATTCCTTTACTTGTAAAAACACTTGGTTTGGGCAATAATACATTAGGTAGTTTTGTGAAACTAACTTCGGATGATGTTCGAAGGATTTATGAATTGGCAGTGTAATCTTTAAACCCCATCAGAATAAAGAGGCTTCAAAATAACTATTCAATGACTCCCAAACAACTTTACAACCCAATTAAAAATATCCAACTGGAAATTAAGCTTCCGGCATCGAAAAGCATTAGCAATAGAGCTTTAATTTTGGACGCGTTGGCATATAGTCCTTACGAAATTGAAAATTTGGCTATTTGCGACGATACAACCGTGCTTGTTGAAGCGTTGGACTCCAACAGCACCACTTTTGACATTGGAGCAGCTGGTACTTCTATGCGATTTCTTACAGCATTTTTATCAAAAACAGTAGGCGAATGGATAATTACAGGGAGTGAACGGATGAAACAACGCCCTATAAAATTGCTGGTTGATGCGTTGAATCAATTAGGGGCACGTATTGAATATATTGAAAATGAGGGATTTCCACCATTGCGTATTTTTGGAAGTGCTCTTATGGGTGGCGAAATAAGCCTAAAAGGCAATGTAAGTAGCCAATATATTTCGGCTTTAATGATGATTGCTCCCAACATGCAAAATGGTTTGAAAATTACGCTCGAAGGAAAAATAATTTCGAAACCATACATTCAAATGACTATGCGTATGATGGAAGAATATGGCGTAGAGGTTGATTTTACTGACAATATTATTTCGATTAAACCACAAGATTATCAACCTGTTCCATACAAAGTAGAATCGGATTGGTCAGCAGCATCCTATTGGTACGAAGCCCTTTCGTTGGTTAATAAAGGAGGCATTTACCTAAAAGGATTATTCGAAAATAGCTATCAAGGCGATAGCAAAGTGGCTGAACTTTATGAGCAATTAGGTGTGAAAACTTCGTATTTGGAAGATGGTGTATTACTTTCGGCAACTGGCAGTTTTACAAATA
>JBMOHZ010000425.1:0-2387 GCA_049317585.1 Paludibacter sp. | reverse complement strand
GAAACAACCAATTTGAATATTACAACTTTGGCCAATGGGTTAAGGTTAAATAAGTTGGAACTTGAGTACTTAACCACAAAGCTTACCCGAAATGCGAATGAACTAACAAATACGACTGTTAATTTTTCGGGAGCGAATACACCTAGTAGTTGGTTTAACCTTACTGCAAAGCTTTATTATGGTACCAACAGTGGTAGTATAGCCGACAAAATGGGAGTGGAAAACAATTTATTGGAAAAAAGAATTGCTGTCCGTTTTATTAAAAATACCGATTATTACTTAATGCTCAAAAGTAGAATAAACAAGGATAGTGTGGTTGAACTTTACTGGGTTAAACCAAAATATGCAACTAGTATTTCGGCATCGCTTCCAACTACTACCTATGCAGGGTTAAAGGGCGACACTTCGTTGTATATTCCAAGTGATTATGTAAGTGGATATCGGTTTTTTGAATTAAATGCTTTGCTGAGTTCAAGTGTTACCGGCAAGTATTCCACAACATTAAATTATGCATTACCCACGTTAAAAACGGAGAAAATTGGTGCTGATAGTTGTCGGGTTTATGCTTTCGGTACTATAAAACGTAACTTTTACATTACTTCAGGTTCGGAATCAAAGTATTTTGTAAATCAATGTTCTTTTTCGTATACGAGTGTACTCCCTGCTCTAAATCAATCAAAAGTATTTAGAGTTGAGTTTCTTCCTGTAAGCGCTGTTGATCCAAATAAAGTTGTTGGTGAAACCTCAACTATTGGCATTTATAACCGATAAACCCCATAAAATGAGTCTTATAAAACGAGTTGTAATTATTATATTTTTGAGTTTGTGTTTTTTTGCTCAAGCACAAGACTTAAATACTTATCGGAATACTTTGATTGATAACTGGCGAAACGAGTTAGCCGATAATAAAAGCTATATTACAATTTATAGCGGAATTGGTACTTTTTCGATGGCGCATCTTCGTGCGTTATTTGCCGAAATACAATCAAATACCAATTTACCAACCCAAATTATAAATAATTTTTCGCCTAACTTGACCTTTGGTTTAAACTTCAGCAAACAATACGATAAGGTACGATTTGGATACGATTTACAATGGTTAAACACAGGAGCTCGTTCGGGAATTTCGGATTATTCTGGTCAAGTTCGCAATGATATTAAATGTAGCGGTTTGAAATTTGGTGTTTTGTTGGAAAAGGACTTTTTAAAGCAATTCATTAAATCAACTAAATTCCGTTTTTCATATAGCCTCGAAGTAGGAGGTTTAGGTACTGAAATTGAAGTGACGAAATATGCTTTGTTCTATGACTATCCCTCAGAAAACAGCCAGTCTATCACTCATTTACTTCAACAGACTATTTATTTACAACCAGCTGTAAAAGTCAATTTTCAAGTTTCTAAGCATAGTTCCGTTGATTGTAAAATAGCTTATATGATGGCAGCGGGTGAATCGTTGAATTCATTTAATTATAATCAATATGAAACGTTTGATATTGATAAATATGCTCCCGGTTGGTCGGGGTTACGATTACTTGTAGGTTATACGCATTCATTTTAGAAACTAATATTGTTGTTCAACAAACTTAATATCAACGCTATAAATTATTATTTATGAAACAGATTCTTTTTATTTTCGTTTTATTATTTAGCATTGCTGCTTTTTCGCAATCTACCAACGATTCAATTATTGCTGCGTTAAATGCTAAGATTGAAGTGTTGCAAAAGCAAGATTTAGCCAAAACGGCACAAATTGTAGATATTGAAAAACGACTCACATCGCATTACGTTTATAACCGTCGTTATCATTCGTTATTGTATGTGTCGATTGGTTTGTCGGCTGTTTCTTTTATCTCGGCTCAATACTCTCCCAGAGTGTCTATAGCGTTGCCTCTAGTTGCTGGTGTAACATCGTTAATTGGCACTGTAATATACTTGGATAGTTACAAGTTTTTGAATTTTAAACCCAAGAAGAAACCTCAATTTACAAGTACGTATTATTGATCATAATGATTCAAAAAAAAATAGTGGACAATTCTGCCCACTATTTTTTTTGTTATAAATTTCAATTTGGCTTATTAAATGATAAGCATAGCATCACCGTAAACGCCAAATCGATAACCTTCTTTTATAGCAACTTCGTAGGCATTCATCACGCTATCGTAGCCACCAAACGAAGCTGCTAGCATAAGTAATGTGGAATATGGTAAGTGAAAGTTGGTAATAAGTGCATTAGCAACCGTGAAGTCGTAAGGAGGAAAAATAAATTTATTTGTCCAGCCTTCATAGGCTTTAATTTTACCTTCGGTGCCAACTACTGTTTCCAAAGCGCGCATTACGGTAGTTCCTACAGCACAAATACTGCGATTTTCGTCGCGTTTCATGTTCAC
>JBMOHZ010000424.1:0-2391 GCA_049317585.1 Paludibacter sp. | reverse complement strand
ACCAAAGCTACCTTCAAAGCAGTTGTACCTCTTACTGCCACTATAGTCGAAAAAGATGGTGCAGGAAACATAATTGGCAATGGAATTGGCGGTCAGCGAACAATTTCAAAAAAAACCTATTACTTTTATGTGGTGGCAGCCAATGGTGCCGAACGAAAATATGTAATTACCTTTAATTAATTATACAAACTTTTTAAAATTATACCCCAATGAAAACAAAACTTTTTTTAATGCTTTTCGTTTTTGCCGGATTGCTAACTGGTTTTACATCGTGTAAACCCGATGAGGTTGAAAATCCGAATAATATTTTGGCAGAGAATATGATTACTGCCAAAGGAGTAGCTGACATTCAGGTTGTTTTGGATAATAAAGCCAAAACTATCGACATTTCAATTCCTTTCGAAGCCAAAGATTCTATCTCGAAACTTACCTTGTTGTTCAACGATTTACCTGCCGGAGCTATGGTTTCACCACTCAGCGAAGTAAAGGATTTTTCGAACAATCAGCGACACAATTACACTGTAACTTTTCAGGATGGAGCAGTGAAAATATATAGTGTAGGTGTTACTTTTGCCGGACTACAACCAAAATTCACCAAACTCACATTGAATGGCGTACAGGTAAAACTCGATAATGGTGTTTGGATTGCTCAGTTATTGGCTTCTGAAGATTTGAAAGTTGTGAAGCTGGCTTACGAAACCAACGAACCAACCGTTACCGTAAAAATTAAAAATACCGATAACGACGATTATGTGGCTTTGGACACAACAGCAGTAAATAATAAATACAATTTCGAAGACAAATTAAACGGTCGCAAATTTAAATTGGAGTATAATGGTGTTAGCAATATAATTACAGTAAAAGTAGTTACTTCGGGTTATACAAAAATCACGAAAGTTTGGCAGACATTTGCAAATATTGGAACACCTAATTTCTATGGAGTAGCAGCTTTAGCCGGTACAAGTCCTGCCACTGTTGTTCCTGCTTCACCATCGACCGATGCTTGGGATCGTGGTATTGCTATGGACGATAATTACATTTACATTGCTCGCGGAAATAAACATATTCAAGCTGAACCGGGTATTTATCCAGGTTATGGTATTATTGCTGTAAAAATTAGTGATAAATCAGCCACATTAATGAAACGCGATGGTATGTACACTGTTGATGAAGCAAATAGAGGCGCTCATGGTACAACTGATGTGAACGTAATTGGGGGTAAAATTGTGGCTTGTAATCTTGCTAATGCTGCAAATAACGTGTTGAAAGTATTTGTTTGGAATAATGTAGATGCTGCTCCATCTTTATTGTTTTCGTACAATGTTGGAGCTACACCAAGTCCACGTTTGGGCGATAAATTTACGTTTGAAGGTGATTTGACAAACGGAAAACTCCGTTTCTTCGATTATAATGCCAACAATCGTTATTACGAATTTACAATTACGGCTGGCGTGGTTAATACAACTCCTACAATTGTAACTGTCCCTGGCATACTTGAACCAAGCACAGGAACAACTGCTGGTGCCATTTACAAATACAGTGCAACCGAATACATGTTCTCTGGAACAGGTAAACAAGCAGTTGTGTTTAATCCTGCAACAATGACAACAACCTACAAAACTCCGGGTGCAGTATTCCCATCAAGTCAGGTGGGTGATGCATTCTTTAGTTTCAACGATAAAAATTATTTGGCTTACTTGTATGCTACCGATAGTTTCAAACGTTGGGTTGTGACCATTCGTCCGATGGATTATCCTACATTAGCCGAAAGTTTAGAAAAGATTTCGACAAAAGCTACTTATATCAATGTTTCCGGACCAGAGTATTTAGATGTTTCAAATGTTGCAAATGGTAATGGTACTGGTAAAATATATTATCATAAAACAGCAGCTGGTGTTGTTTATTTAGTAGCAGTTGCTTCTAATCAGGGTATCACATTGCTAAAAGTTGAATAGTAATTTATTATAAATCAAAGGCACAGCTGCAGCAATCAGCTTTCTGAATTGTTACGGCTGTGCTTTTCAAAGTATTTTTGAGTATGCGTCATTTCCTGCTATTTGCTCTCTTTTTAATTCTTTTTTGTTCGTGCGATAAAGGTTCGTCGGAAAATAAAATCCTTCAGGTTGTTGTTAAGGAAGATCAGAATGCATCCATTAACATCAGCACCACTTCCGATTCTATCAAAATTGCTGTAAACAAAACATTATCGCTTGAGTCACTTACGCTAAATTTTGCCATCTCACCCAAAGCAGTTCTCAGTCCTGCCTCGGGAGTTGCACAGAATTTTAGCAATCCCGTAAAATATACGGTAACAGCCGAAAATGGCGACAAGCGGGTTTATACCATCGTTATCAATAATTTATCGGATGAGAAAAAGATTTTATCGGCCTC
>JBMOHZ010000423.1:0-2396 GCA_049317585.1 Paludibacter sp. | reverse complement strand
CTTTTATTTCAAAAATTAGCGAATTTAGCCCAGATTTAATTCATGCTCATTATGGATTGTCGGGGCTATTGGCGAATACTCAACTCAGAATTCCGGTTGTTACAACTTATCATGGGAGTGATATTAATGTGTCAAAAGTATTTGTTTTGTCGCGTTTAAATATGTTGCTTTCAGCATTTAATATTTTTGTATCGACTAAAAATTTACATAAATCAAATTTAAAACGTAATTTTGCACTTATTCCATGTGGTGTTGATACGAGTATTTTTTATCCTATCGAAAAAAATGAGGCCCGTAAGCAACTGGGTTTTGAATTGGATAAGAAAATAATACTTTTTGCTGGAGATTTTAAAAATGCTGTGAAAAACCCTGAGTTAGCAAAAACTGTTGTGAATTCATTGGAAAATGTAGAACTTATTGAACTTAAAGGTTATACACGAAGTGAGGTTGCGCTTGTAATGAATGCAGTTGATGTTTGTTTGTTAACAAGTTTTTCGGAAGGATCTCCGCAGTTTATTAAGGAAGCTATGGCTTGTAATTGTCCTATAGTATCCGTCAATGTAGGTGATGTTGAAGAAGTGATAAAAGATACTTTAGGATGTTATGTGACCTCTTATGATGTAAGAGAGTTGAGCCAAAAAATTGAAATAGCTTTAGATTTGGTTGAAAGAACGAGTGGTAGAGATAGAATTTTTTTAAAGCAATTGGAGCAAAATGCAGTTGTTCAAAAGCTTATTGAAATATATACAATAATTTTACAAAGGAAGAAATGAAATATATTTACCTGCTACTTTATTATGCTTTAGCAAAGTATCTTCCAAAGTCGACAACTCCAGTAATTGGGAAAGTATCAAAAAATCTTCGTCGATTTCTGTGTTCCCAGCTGTTTAAAAGCAGTGGAAATAAACTAGTTGTCGAAAATGGTGTTTATTTTGGAAATGGTAAGGATGTGTCTGTAGGTTTTGAAGTGGGTTTTGGAAAAAACTTTCAATGTAGGAACGTTATGCTAACTGTTGGCGATTACCTTATGATGGGCGAAGATGTGCTTTTTCAGGGTGGAAATCATAGTTTTGAAAGAACGGACATTCCCATGGGGCATCAAGGTGGAGGTGGTAAAACGGAATTGGTAATTGCCAATGATGTGTGGATTGGAGCTCGTGTAATTGTATTGCCCGGGTGTAAGAAAATTGGGAATGGAGTTGTTGTTGGTGCAGGTTCAGTTGTTACTAAAGATATTCCTGATTATGCAATTGTTGGTGGCAATCCTGCAAAGATCATTCGTTTTAGGAATTCAAAATAACATAGTCAATGATAAAAATACTAATAGGAAAAGAAATAAATACTATTGAATGGGATGATCTATTGAAATCATCAGCTACATCATGTTATTTCCAATCTCCTGCATGTTATCAATTTTATTGTCAACTTTCCTTTCTGAAACCTTTTTTGTATGGCGTTTCGGATAATAATAAGTTGGTTGGAGTTGCTCTTGGCTATCTTATTACGGATGGTATTTTACTGAAAAAGTATTTAAGCCGTAGAGCAATTATTCCTGGTGGTATACTATTAGACCCAACTATTTCCGATGAAGCATTAAATAATTTACTAGTTACCTTAAAGTCAAAATTATTGCGAAAAGCAATATATATTGAAATGCGTAATTACAATGATTACAGTGACTTTAGTCCTCGATTACATAAAGTAGGTTTTTCATATCAGTCGCATCTTAATTTTCATTTACTTACACCCGACAAAGAAACAACATTAAAAAACTTAAGTTCTACAAAACGTCGAGATATTAAACTATCACTAAAAGAAGGGGCCGAAATTCAAGAGCTTAAGTCCGATTGTGATATTGAAGAGTTTTATATTATTTTAAAAGAGTTATATGCTCAAAAAATTAAAACTCCACTTTTCCCAATACAATTTTTTAAAAAATTAGTTCAAACGGACGAAGGTCATATTTTTGCTATAAAACACAATGCAAAAATAATTGGTGGTAGTGTTTGTGTCGCTTTTGATAAAAATACATTGTACGAATGGTTTGTGTGTGGTAAGGATGGTGAAATAAAAAATATATTTCCTTCAACCTTGGCTACTTGGGCTGCTATAGAATATGCTTCGCTCAATGGATTTGAAAAATTTGATATGATGGGGGCAGGTAAGCCCGATGAAGGATATGGAGTGCGTGAATTTAAAGCAAAATTTGGTGGAACACTTGTTGAACATGGACGATTTTTATGTGTGTTGAATAAAAGTCAGTATCGAATTGGTGAAGGTTTTGTTAAAATAATGCGTTCGAACAAAAGTTTAAAAACCAAAACTAAACTCGAAGATTTTGGTGGTGCCATCGGGGAGGTCTAACGGAAGGGGTGTCCAGGGCGTATCCCGCAATT
>JBMOHZ010000422.1:0-2408 GCA_049317585.1 Paludibacter sp. | reverse complement strand
ATGAATATTATTCAATTAGTTCAATTAGTGGATGTTACAGCTGATTTGAAAGTAGATAAAGATTCACTCAAAGCTGATGCTGAATCAGCTATAATAAACAAAAAGGCTAAAGTTTTAATCTCCAAATACACAAAGGGACAAAAGCTTGATGGTAAAATAACATCCCTTATGGGTGGGAATCAATATATTTTATCCATTTACCGAGTGTACGAAGATGTGCGTATGGTGGCAGCTCCACCTATGGCTTTGGGTAAATTTGCCGGTGATGCCGATAACTGGACATGGCCTCGCCATACTGCCGATTTTTCCCTTTTACGTGTTTATGTAAATGAAAAAAATGAGCCAGCTAAATACAAAAAAGAAAACAAAGCATTAAGCGGAAATCCTTTTTTGAAAGTGTCAATTGCAGGTGTTAAGGAAAACGATTACGTAATGACAATGGGTTATCCGGCTCGTTCAAAAATGTATATTCCTTCGTTTGCTGTCGATTTTATGGAGAATGTGGAACTACCTGCACGTACCAAAATACGAGGCGAAAAATTGCGTATTATAAACCAAGCACTTGAAGTAAAGCCCGAAATAAAGTTTCGTTATACTTCGCGTGTTAACAGCATTGCAAATAACTATTTGCGTTGGAAAGGTGAACTAAATGGACTTAAAAAAATGCAACTTACGGCACAAAAAGTGGCTGAAGAAAAGGAATTAATGGATTGGATAAATGCCGATGTAGCTCGTAAAGCCAAGTACGGCGATATTATTGAAATTCAACGTAAGATTTACGATGACTTAAAACCTTATAAAGTGGCCGATATTTATTTCAACGAAGCTGGTTTAAGTGGTGCAGAAGTTGTTCCATTTGCCGGTAAGTTTGAAAAATTAGTGCAGATGTTCAGCCGTTCGAAAGTGAATCAATCCGCCGTTAAAGGCGAAGTAAGTCGATTAAAACCCTTAACTGATCAGTTTTTCAAAGATTGGGATTATGATATCGACCGTGAGATGTACCGCAATATGTTTTATTTGTATTATCAAAACGTAGATCCCAAATTTATCTCTGAAGCCATGACCAATGCCTTGAAAGCATACAACGGCGATGTTGATAAATATGCTGCAGATGCTTTCGAAAAATCTATAGTGACACATTCTGAGCGCATGTTGGCTTTTTTAAATAATGTAGATAGCGCCAGTATTAAAACGCTAACTTCGGATCCGGTTTACGAGTTGGCACTGAGTTTTTACAAGGTTTACACAACCAGAGTAGCAAATCAAATGGCTAAGTTAAATGCTCAACAATCAAAATATTACAGCGTTTACATTGATGCATTGGTCGAAAAAAATGCAGGTAAAGTCATGTCGCCCGATGCTAACCGCACACAGCGTTTAACGTATGGTAAAGTGATGGGTTGCACTCCTGCCGATGGAGTTGAATACAAATACTTTACAACCATCGATGGACTTTTCGAAAAGAGAATGAAAAATCAAGGTAATCCTGATTATTACGTTCCCAAGAAATTTATAGAATTGTACGATAAAAAAGATTTTGGACAATACAGTACAAATGGTACTTTACGTACTTGTTTCCTAACCAACTGTCATACAACAAGTGCCAACTCAGGAAGTCCAGTACTCAATGCCAAAGGTCAATTAGTTGGCTTGAATTTTGATAGAATGGCCGAAGGGGTAGCATCTGATTATAAATACTCCCCCGATTTAAGCCGAAGTATTGTGATGGATATTAGATACATGCTTTTTGTTTTGGAAAAATATTCGCCATCCAAAAGCATAATTAATGAATTAGTGATAACAAAATAAATGATGAATTGAATTATATGAAACATGTTTTTTTAGTTGCAAGCCTAGTTTTATGTATGTTTGTTTCGGCTCAAAATAAGGGACGAAAGCAACCTCCAGTACTTACCGAAATATCTAATAAAGAAGTTGTACAAAGTATATATCCTGATGCCGCTAAGGTTGATAAATTGAATGATTATTGGTTTAAAGTGGTGGATGATAAAAACAAAGTATTGGGATATGCTATGTCGAGTGTGCCTTATTGTAAAGAAGTTATTGGTTACAATAATACTACACCTGTTATGATAATTACTAATTCGAAGGGTATTATTCAAAAAGTTTCATTGCTGTCGCATTGGGAAACCATTGGGTACATTCGTAAACTTGAACGAATGGGATTTTTTGGCTTATGGAATGGTAAAAGTATTAAAGAAGCCTCAAAGGTTGAATTAGATGCCTATACAGGTGCAACGCTTACAGCAAAAGCAGTTATGAAAAATGTGCAATTTTTGCTTGTTAATGGGGCTTTAAATAAGCCAAAGAAGATGTAAGTGTCTTATTCCCAATAAAACAATTAACCCCATGAATTTCAATTCGAAATCATGGGGTTGTTTGTATTA
>JBMOHZ010000421.1:0-2417 GCA_049317585.1 Paludibacter sp. | reverse complement strand
ATGGCAGCTTCGATTGTTGAACCTGTTGTGAGTACGTCGTCGACTAACAAAATGTGCTTGTTTTCGAACATATTTTTATCTTTTACCTCAAAAATACCGGCGGTATTTTCGTATCGTTCAAAAACGGACTTTTTGGTTTGAGTGGCGGTTTCTCTCGTTCGTCGGAGTGTTTGTTTTTCAACTGGTTTTGCTATTATTTTCGCCATTCCATTGCATATCAGTTCGCTTTGATTGTAGCCTCGTTTAGCATATTTTTTAGGATGGAGTGGGATAGGAACAATATAGTCAACTGAATTGATTAATTCAACATGCAATAAATCAACTGCCGCATAGGTTCCCATTAGTTCACCAATTTCTTTGTTGTCGCGGTATTTTAGTTCGTGCAGCAATTTTTGAAAAGGTGATCCTTTCGTAAAAAAGAAAAAGGAAGTTGCCATTTGAATATCTGCTTTTCCCCAAAATCGTTTTTCGACCGGATTATTTTTAAGCTGATGAAAGTTTGTTCGGGGTATTTCGCTCAAACATTTTAGACAAATTTGCTGTTCGTTTTTCAGTAAATTTTCGCCACAAATCAAGCAAAGATTTGGGTAAAGCAATCCGAGTAAGTTCGAAATTAATTTTTTCATATTTGATTAAAATTAAAACCCAGCCAACCATTGAACTACTACCCACCCTTTTGGCACAATAATAATCAACCCAACTATAGCAGCGCAAATTGAAGCAATCAAAACGGCACCTGCCGAAATGTCTTTTATTTTTCCAGCAAGCTCATGTTTTTCCGGCGAAACCAAATCAACAAGGTTTTCGATAGCTGAATTGACCATTTCGAGCGAGATAACCACTCCGAAACACAGGATGCAAAGCATCCATTCGGTAATGCTAATCATAAACACAAATCCACAAATAATAACTAATGCGGTCATTATTAGGTGGATATTCATGTTTGCTTCTTTGCCGAAAACGGCTTTTATTCCTTTAATTGCGTAACCAAAACTCCGGATTCGATTTTTCATATTTAAAATATTTTTCAACAAAAATATAAAAAATAATCCGACAAACTATGTAGTCAGTCGGATTATTTTTATAATGGTAAATGGTAAATATCTAAATGGTAAATGTCTAGGCTTTTACACGTCCTAAATAGGAACCATCGCGTGTATCAATTTCAATTGTTTCGCCTTCGGTGATAAATAGTGGAACACGCACTGTGGCCCCCGATTCTACTGTAGCTGGTTTCAATGTGTTAGTTGCAGTATCTCCTTTCATACCTGGCTCGGTATATGTAATTTTCATTTGAACTTTTACTGGCATATCGGCATATAGCACTGTATCGGTCGATGCATCCGAAACAACCTCAAGTGTCATTCCTTCGAGCAAAAAGTCTACTCCATTTATCAACGATTTTGCTATAGGATGTTGATCGTAAGTTTCCTGATTCATGAAAATGAAATCATCAGCTTCTTTATAAACAAATTGATAAGCACGGCGTTCAACACGTACGTCTTCCAGTTTTTCGCCAATATTAAAACGGCGTTCAATTACGCGACCATCCACCACATCTTTAAGCGTTGTACGCATAAACGTATTTCCTTTTCCTGGTTTTACGTGTAAAAATTCTATTACAAAATACAGTTTTCCATCCATACGGATACATGTTCCGTTTTTGATGTCTTGAGCATTCATCATGAAGTAAGTTTTTTATTTAATTATTTTTTAATTTTAAAAAAGGATTAAGAGTAGTGAAGTTTAATTTACTGAAATATAGTATTTTAAATCTAGACATTGATTTTAATTAGCGTGCAAAATTACAATTATTTTTTTGATTTTCAAAATATACTCTATTTTCGGAATTTGAGTTGGTTTTTTAAATGAATTTAAATTTGATTTAAAGGCTAAATACTAAATTAGTAGTACCTTTGTGCCTTATTCTAAAAACAATAATTTTTTATGGAAAACAAAGATCAAAAAGTTGCTTCGACGGACTCTAAATCTGTTTTGAACGACAAAAAACTCTTTATTGAGACCTACGGCTGCCAAATGAATGTGGCCGATAGCGAGGTGGTGGCTTCTATTATGGAAATGGACGGTTTTGAATTGACCGAAAATATTGCCGATGCCAATGCTATTTTTGTAAATACATGTTCGGTGCGCGACAATGCCGAACAAAAAGTAATTCAACGCCTTAAGTATTATCAATCGCTCAAACGCAAAAAGAAAGGCTTGATAGTTGGCGTTATTGGTTGTATGGCTGAGCGTGTTAAAGAAGAATTGATTACCGACCATGGTGTAAATATAGTAGTTGGCCCCGATGCTTATTTAGATATTCCGAACCTGATTAATTCGGTTGAAAGTGGCCAAAAAGCCATAAATGTAGAATTATCGAAAACCGAAACATACAAAGATGTACTTCCTACCCG
>JBMOHZ010000420.1:0-2424 GCA_049317585.1 Paludibacter sp. | reverse complement strand
GTTAAGTAATAATCGGTATTTTTAATAAAACGGACAGCGAGTTTCTTTTCCAGTAAATTATTTTCTAATCCCATTACATCAGCAATACTACCACTGTTGGTGCCGTAATATAACTTAGCAGTTAAATTAAACCAACTACTTGGCGTATTGGTTCGTGTAAAACTGATGCTAGAGTTTGCTATTTCATTGGCTTTACGAGTTAGCTTTGTGGTTAAGTACTCAAGTTCTAACTTATTTAATTTTAACCCATTGGCCAAAGTTGAAATATTCAAATTGGTAGTTTCGAATAAGTCAACAGAATCTTTATTTATCGAAAAATTTATTGTAGGTTTATCAGTTACATTTGTCTTCTCAACCGTTGTAAAAGGTATATCACTTAGCTCGTAGTTACACGAGCTAAGGATTATTGAAAGTATTATGATAAAAGATAAACGCATTAAAATATTATTTTTCCAAAATTAGCTTTTGCTTAGCAACAAATGAATCCGATTGAACAAAGACAAAATAAACACCATTCGAAAATTCAGACATATCCACAATCAACTGAGTTGTTGAAAGAGGAATATTTTTAACTGTAACACCAGCTATATCAATTACTTTAACAAATGTGTTTTCAGTTATTTTAGAGCCAAATTTTAATTCGAATTTTTGAGATGCTGGATTTGGGAAAATGGACATTGAAGCTGATACATCTTTCAATTCAAAAACACCATCTATACCGCTTTTGTTAGTTGCAATATTTGAACGTGACGTAAACTTAGGCGTTAAATCAGAATTAGTTACAACCGATTTTGTTTTCGATGGTGCATTTATTTGTTGTGCACTTACTGCCTCTACTTGATAATAAACATATCCTGCGGGTGCAGTGAAATCGCTAAACTGACTATTGCTGCCTGAGAGTGACCCTATCTGACGAATATCGCTTCGGTTGGTACCTCTGTAAATATTGTAAGTAGATACATTGAAACCCAAGTATTGCTCCCAAATTAGGTTCCATGTGCCGTTTAAGCCCTGATTTATGGACAAATGCATTGTTTTGTGAGGATCACTCAATGGTGATTCATTTCCACATTGATCTAAAACCGACATTTTATATTTATTCGATTGCACATCGGGGAATGAAAGTGTATCAATAAACGATGTGATTGTATTATCCAACAATTCTCCAATCTTTATGAATGAATTTAACTCGTTGGATTCGCGATAAAGTATATATGAAACTGCATTCGGATTACTTGGTTTTGTCCAAAATAAAATATTCTTATTGGTAGATGTAACGCCTACATAGTCAATGGCAGGCTTATCTAATGTTGTAACAAACACCTTAGCCTTATCGGAGGCCGTACAACCAATATTATTGGTAACAGTTAACGTGTATTCAGTAGTTTTGGCAATAGTAGCTGTTGGTGAAGCAATGGTATCATTGTTTAATCCTGTTGCTGGAGTCCACTTGTATTTTAAATTTTGATTTATATTGAGAGGCACAAGTTGAATAGGTGCGTTACAAACAGTTGATTTATCTTCTCCAGCATTTACGGTTAGTGGATTTACTGTTATTGTGAGCGCATCGGAGGCAGAACAGCCCGTTGCGTTGCTAACAGTTAGCGTATAAGTTGTTGTAACTTTTGGCGAAAATACTGGACTGGCAATAGTATCGTTGCTAAGCCCAACTGCTGGTGTCCATTTAAAACGCAGAATTCCAATATTTGACATATTTGTACTTAGTGGGTCTGCCAAAGTAGTACTCCCACATTCAATGGTTTTATCAGATCCTACATTAATGTAACTGTAGTTTTCTGAAAACAACCTTCGGGAGTACGTATTTCCAATGTGTAAGTGGTATTTTTTGTAGGAACAGGCACCTCGGGATTTGGATCGTTTGCAAGTAAGGGTAAGCCCATCGAATACCAACGGTAATCAAGAGCTTGACTTCCTGTATAGTTAGTATAAACAGGTCCGAGTTTTGTACCTGATGAAGTTACTCCACAAATATATGACTTGCCCAATCCTGCATTTATTTTCAATGGGTTTCGTGTCACTTTTATTTCTTTCTGAACAGTTTCACCATTTGGTATTGATACAGTAAGCGTAAATCTTGCTGTATCACCCGTAAAATTCTGTATAACTTGACTGTCGGTAAAAATTGGATTAGCTATTGCATCACTGCTTAAGCCAGTAGATGGAGACCATTGGTATGTTAGAGTAGCAGGGCCATTGTAATTTGTACGCACATGCTCAAGAGGAATGGAGCCAGTACAACCTAAATTATTATGACCAACACTCAAAATTTTAAGTGACTCCACATCAATATTTACTGTTGATGTGGAAGTGACATTCCCACTTTTACGCGTTACTGTGTACGAAATTGGCGACGTAACAGTAGCTATGGGATGTTGGATATTACTATTGTTTAATCCATAAGCT
>JBMOHZ010000419.1:0-2436 GCA_049317585.1 Paludibacter sp. | reverse complement strand
TAAAAAACACAAACTATATACGCACATTGCCATTAGCAAGGGCATTTTTGCCAGGCGAACAAAATCACCTCAAATTTGAGTATAAGTGTGATATTCAAACTGCATTGGTGTTTTTTGTAAATGTACCAAATTTTGTGGGTCCTACAGCCATTAATGCATTGCCGGCTTCGTCAGGTTGGTCAACCATTGATTATGATTTTACCGGAGAAATTAATTTTCCTCAATCGTCTTATACTGCCAATCCTTTGCAAATAAGCTTCTATTATCCCGGTGCTGAAACACCAACCATGTACATTCGTGGAATGCATTTTTATGTAAAATAAACAGAACTTTTCAAACATCAAACCTTTCAAACTCTCTTTATGAAACTTAAAATAATTTTTATTCTTATTATAGTATCAATAACAATGATTTACGGGCAAACAAAGTTTGAGAAAACTACCTACGAAAAATATATCAAACAAAACGTAGCCAGCAAAGCAGAGCTTGATGTTTTTTTGAGCAATAAAGGTACTTGGGCCCAATTTAGTCCGGAACTGGGTTATATTTTAGGCAATTCGATGCCACACGATGGACACAGTAAGAATTTTACCATATCAACTGTTCAAAAAAATGGTGCTCGTACGCAAGTGAATTACAAAGATAAACCTTGCCGCATTAATGTGTACGGCAATAGTTTTGCTCAATGTCACCAAGCATCAGATGGTGAAACATGGGAGGAAATGTTGGCTGCTAGTTTTGGCGAACCTATCCGAAATTACGGTATGGGTGGATATGGCGCATACCAATCGTACCGCCGTATGCTCAAAGAAGAAGCCACAAAGTATAAAGCTAAAAACATCGTTTTTTATGTTTGGGGAGACGACCATCAGCGTAGTTTGTTGCAAACCAGATATATGGCTATTAAACCATGGAACGACAATATGGATCCAGGTTTTAGCTTGCATGGTAATTTTTGGCCTTATTTGGATTTTGATTTGAATACAGGTAAATTTACCGAGCACGATAACAAATTGAATACACCCAAACTGCTCTACAAAATGACAGACCCGGAGTGGATGTACGAAAATTTGAAAGATAATCTGGCGTTGCAGGCATTAAATTATGTGCAAGGTTATACTTCGGATTTTGATACACTCAAGATGGTGCAATTGGCAAAATGGCTCAAGGTAGATTTTGATGTGAACGATACAAAAAACATGTCTTTGCAAGTCGAAAAATTGCTTGATACCTTCGGATATGCTGCCAATTTGTATATTTTGGATAAAGTAAAGGCTTATGCCAAAGTCAATGACAAAAACTTGTTGGTGGTTATTTTCGACCCATTCAAAGTAACTCGTCAGCTTATGTTCAACGTGCCTCGTGCCGATCAGGTTATGGTTGATTATTTGAAAAAAGAAAAGTTTAACTTCTTCGATATGAACGTAGTACATTACGAAGACTTTAAAAAAACCAGAGCTACCCCAGAAGAGTATTTCGCAAAATACTTTACCGGACATTACGACCCTATTGGCAATATGTTTTTTGCCACTTCCATAAAAAGTACTATGGTCGAGTGGCTAAATCCACGCCCAATTACTTTTCGAAAATCAGATAAACAATACATT
This sequence comes from Paludibacter sp., assembly GCA_049317585.1. Classification (GTDB taxonomy): domain Bacteria; phylum Bacteroidota; class Bacteroidia; order Bacteroidales; family Paludibacteraceae; genus Paludibacter. Next base: position 829 of record JBMOHZ010000419.1, on the reverse strand, counting down.
AATTTCAAAGACTATTTACAAGGTTTGAAATAATCAGTTCGAAATAAACTAAATACAAAACAAAGATGAAGCACCAAATATCTAAATTCTTCGGAATAATAATTATCTCATTTACTTTTTCATGGAATGCTTCAGCAGCTTTTCCTACCGATTGGTGGCCTCAGTTTGGTCAAAATGCCGAGTGGACAGTTTCAAATTCAAACGAGTTATCATTTGTAGGTAACCCCGGCAATTCAGCTATGGTTGCCACTTCGTTTGGAAATTTGGGCGTTCCTTCGTTTGCTGGTGTCAGGTTGACTTACGATGCTTATATTTCAGCCAATGGCGCTAAAAATTTTATTGTAATATTGGGTTCTAATGCAGGTTTTCCGGGTACGGGTATTATGATAGTTGGGAATATCTATCAAATGCAGGCACTGAAAAATTTTGATTATAATAATGCTGTAAAGTTATCATCTAATGACAGTTATTTCCAAAATACAGCCGTTATTCCCGGCGCATATAATTCATTTATTATAGATGTAAGTGCATCCGGATTAATCACCGTCACCATTAACGGATACCAATGTCCTACCACTTATCAGGCAGATATCAATGTGCTGAATGCTGCTGGATCATTTGCCACTTTTTGTCCGGGATTTAGTCCGTTTTTACTCAAAAACCTAACCGTAACAAAAGGTGCAAGTACAAAAAAATACTTCCATCCAGTTGTTCCTTTCACGGGTTCGTACTATATCGATGCTGTAAATGGAGATGACTCTGCAAGCGGACATAGTGATACCGATGCATGGAAAACTTTTGCCAATGTAAACAGCCGAGTGCTTGCTGC
>JBMOHZ010000418.1:0-2441 GCA_049317585.1 Paludibacter sp. | reverse complement strand
TATTTCAGCAATTCCAAAATTTTTAACCGAAATACATATTCGAATTTCGATTGGGCCACTTCGGACTGTGCGCGGGCTAAGTTGTTTTTAGCTTGGTACAGTTCATATACATTGGCGCGTCCGCCTTCGTATTTTTGATTGGCAAAGCGGTATGCTTCGGTGCTCGATGTTACCGATTTGACTGAAGCATCCCATTTTGATTTGGCTGCTACGGCGTTGTAGTATGCCTGCTGAACGGTTTTGCGCAACTCGAGTTTTGCGTTCTCCACATTCAGTTGGTTACTTTTTACGTCGATTTGTGCCGAGCGAACCTGATTTTTGACCTGAAATTTATTAAAAATCGGAACATTTAAACTGAAGCCTAGACTAGTGCTCAATGGTGATCCCGAATATTTATAATAACTTTTACTCATATCAACCCCAAAATCGAGCGTTGGATAATAACCTGATTTGGCAATTTGTATATTCTTTTCGCTGCCTTGAAGTTGAAATTCAGCACTTTTTATTTCGGCACGATTTTTCACAGCGCTTGCAAAAACCGACTCGGCGCTTAGCAATTGCAGTTCGTTTTCAATTAAATCGGCCGGAATGGTAACTTCTAATTTTTCAAAATCACGTAATTCCAGAATCTGAGCCAAGTCGAGTAACGAAAGTTTCAAAGTGTTTTCGGCTTGCGTACGACTGAGTTCTTCTTTAGCTTGTTGCGAATAAAGCTCTAGTAATTCACCTTCGGCTAATTTGCCGGCTTCAACTAACGATTTTTGTTGGTCGATTCTAGCTCCGGTAAGTTTGTACTGATCATCGGCTATTTGAAGCAATTCTTTGTTTAAAAGCACCTGTAAAAAGGCCGAAGAAACACTGAGTGCAATGTCCTGACGGATTTTTAATACGTCGGCTTCCGATTTTTTGAGATCGGCCATACGGGCATCTATCTCGTACTTCATTTTAAGCCCATCGAATAGTGTTACTCCACTCGAAATGCCAATACGTGAATTATTAGAATTTCCATCCATCGTACTTTCGTTCGGTGCTTTCGAACGTCCAAAAGTCCAACTATGCTGTGCCGAAGCATTCAAATTAGGGAGCAAGTTATTGCGCGCTTGTTGCCAAGCTATTTCGTTGTTTTGGCGCATTAATTCGCGTTGTTTTATGTTGCGATTGTTTGCCAGCGCTGTGTCCACGCACTGTTGCAATGTCCATGGTGACTGAGCATTTACTAAAAGTGCAGTCAGAAAAGCAGCTATGAATAATATTATTTTACGCATAAAAATGGGTTATAAAGTTTGTAAAGTTCATAAGGTTTATCAAGTTATCTACTTCTGCTCAGGCGCTTTTTTCTTTTCTTCAATTATTTCAGCACCACGTATTTTATCTTTGAGTTTTACGCCACTCTTTATTTCAATTTTTATTCCGTCAGAGAGTCCTGTTTTTACTTGTTTTTTGGTAAAAGTCTGCGGTTCTTTGTTTTTCAATACGTACACAAAAGCGGTGTCGCCACTAAATTCGATGCAGCTTTCGGGTACTGTGAGCACGTTTTCGAGTTTCGAAAGCACAATTTCGGCATTGGCACTATATCCGGCACGTACATACACATCTTTCGAAACTTTTACGGCTGCTTTCATTTCGAACAGGATAGCACCGTTTTCCTCAACACCTTTAGGCGATACATATTCGAGTTCGGCAGTAAGTTTTGTACCTTCTATGGCTCCGATAGTTATATCCATAAGCATGCCTGTTTTGATTCGTCCCACTTCAGTTTCGTCCAGTTTACCTACAAAAAGCATATCATTCATATTCGCCACCGTGGCAATGGTTGTTCCGTCGTTAAAGTTGTTCGACTGAATCACCGAATTACCCACTTTTACAGGCACATTCAATATTGTACCAGTAATGGTCGACCGTACTAACGTGTTGCTCAGCTGCGATTTATCGTTCGAAATCCCATCGCGGGTCAAACTCAAGTTATCTTTTGCGGCTTTCAGTTCTTCGCGATTGTTGTAAAATTGTAATTCAATTTTTTCAAACTCTTCACGCGAAATTACCTTCTGCTCAAATAGTTTTTTGTCGCGGTCGTAGTTGCGTTTGGCTTGGTCGTATGCCAATTGCGACAATTCAACCCGGCTTTGTGCTGCGTTAAGGCTAACCATATCTGGTATCACTTTAATTTTGGCAATAATATCACCCGCTTGCACTTTATCGCCCGCTTCTTTGTACAATTCGGCAATAATGCCCGACATTTGAGGCTTAATAAGGATTTCGTTGCGAGGCTCTACTTTACCAGTAGCCACAGTGCGTTTTTCGATGTTTCCACGCGTAACTTGTTCAATTACATACTTTTTCTCAACGGGACGCGATTTTTTCCAAAGGAAATACATGGTTCCCAATACAGCAGCTACTAGTGCCGCTAACAAAATGAATTTGAATACTTTTTTCATACTTTT
>JBMOHZ010000417.1:0-2444 GCA_049317585.1 Paludibacter sp. | reverse complement strand
CATTGCGACGACCGATTGCTAGAGCGTGTGAATTTATTCACACGCTCAAAAGAAGGATGATGTTCGACCTCTTTCGGGGTCGTATGTCTGTGGTTGATAATGGTTTTCTATTGATATATTATCCCGCTGGGATAAAGAAAAGAGCATGTTTTTTAGATTCCTCATTACGCATTTTGCTTATGCAAAACGCTCCTTTCGGAATGACAAGGGCTTTTGTGGTTGATTTCCGTCGCCAACTTTTGTTACAAACATGGAATTTATAGTGCGACGGGTTCGAAGGGCACTTTGCACCGTCGGCCAAAAGAAAGGTAATGTTACAAATAACTGTTGGGCGACAGAATGTAATACACACAAGCAAGAGTTTACAGGTTTTCGAGTTTTGGCGATAATAGTTTGATTTTATCATGAATTATATTTATATTTGTACGGTCATAAAATGTTGGTACCATTAAAAAATGAATCTATGGAAATCACCCTTGGAAAATCTTCATTTAAAGCAACATTACTTCTAATATCATTTACAGCTTTTATGCTGGTAAGTTGTGATCTCATTAACCCTCCCGATGACCCAAACAAACCTCCTGTTGTTGTCGATTCGCTAGGAATTTCCATTAGTTCGGTGAACTTTGGCAGCGAAAAAGATGCCAGTTTGCTCGTAATTAGAACCAATAAAAACTGGACAGCAACCGAAACTGCCGACTGGCTCTCGCTATCGGCAACTACGGGTACTAAAAATACAGGAATTCTGATTGGTGCAACTAAAAACAATGGCCTTTTACGTGAATCGTCGGTTACCATTACTGCCGGCGATAAAACATCGGTATTAAAAGTGGTACAAGCCGCTTCACCAACCATTTTAATCAACCTAAATAATACAACTTTCAAAATGATTTTGGTTGAAGGAGGTTCTTACTTTATGGGTAATAGCGAAGACCCGTCGCGCTTTGGCTATGCACATTTGGTTCAATTGAGCGATTTTTATATTTCGGAAACCGAAGTTACCAACGAACTTTGGAACGCAGTGAAAGGAAGTCTGCCTTATACCGACCACAGTGAGGCCGATAAACCAACTATGCCTGTAAGTGAAACGGTTTGGAATAAAATTACCACCGATTTTATTCCAGCCTTGAATCTTGCTACCGGAAAAACATTTCGTTTACCCACCGAAGCTGAATGGGAATATGCTGCCCTTGGAGGGAAAAAAACACACAAATATAAATATGCAGGAAGCGCCACGCTCGACGATGTGGCGTGGTTCCTTCAAAATGGAAACAGCTCCAAGCACAATGTAAAAGAAAAACTCCCCAATGAACTGGGATTGTACGATATGAGTGGAAATGTAAACGAATGGTGTAGCGACTGGTACGATTTGTATTATGGCTGGACTATTGCAAATCAAGTAGTTAATCCTCCTCCATTGCAAACAAACCCCAAAGGTCCTGACACAGGAACCAAAAAAGTAGTTCGTGGTGGCAGTATTGATAATGAAGAAAACTGGGGATTTTCGAATTGCAATGTAAAAGCGCGTTCAAGTATAAATCCGACGGGATACGACACCAAGCCCGGAAATTCAACACCGATTTTTATGAGTAAAAACACGGGGTTCAGACTAGTCATATCTTTATAATTCAAACAACTAACATTATGAGACGATATATTCTGCCATTATTTCTGCTATTTTCGTTTTGTTTTGTAACTGCACAAACTATCGTGAAAATGAACGTGCCCACGCAAGCAAAAGAGCCGGTGAATGTCGTAGTACTTTTCGACGAGCAAGTGCCCGAAGGTATGCCTGTGGTACTGGGTTTAATGGGATATAATGTGACTGGCGGCATAGAGCCTTATACCTACGAATGGGTGCAAAACGGCAATGTAATTGGCAGCGGCGATGTGGTGGTAATCACACCTAAAAAAGGCGATCAGTTTACGCTGAAAGCCACCGACAAAAATAAATGTCACAATACCACCTCGTTTAATATGAAGGTGATTAGTAGAGCAAACGGACAAACTGAAAACGAAAATGGGTGCCGCATTTATCCAACCATTATTTCCGACGATAAAATTTACATTGATTTACCGGTTGCGTACAAAATGATAGATGCAAACGTTCGTATTTTTGATGTAAACGGAAATTTGATGTTTCAAACTATTACAACTGCAAGCTTTACAATAACCGAAAAATTAGCTGCTGGCGCTTACTTTGTTTCGGTAAAAACCGAAGCTTTTCATAAAGTATCAAAAATCATTGTTCAACACTAAAAAACTCAGACAATGAAAAAGGAAATTATCAATGTAATAAAACATAGGTTCAGCTACTCAGTTTTAGTGTTTTTAGTAGCAATATCTGCATCCATATTAGCTGAAACTCCCAATGCATCAGGAGCAAAGCAATTTGCCGAAACCTTTTTCAAAACCAACAGGCCTCAATTTGCTCGCGGTAAGGT
>JBMOHZ010000416.1:0-2447 GCA_049317585.1 Paludibacter sp. | reverse complement strand
CTTACCTTGCTCAACAATTAATGTTTTCTTGGGTATTGTAAGCAAAGTTACAGTCGTAGAAATTAGCTCCATTGCTTCGGGGCTAATCGGCGAAATCTTAGAGAAGTAATTTTTTAAAAATTCCATGGTTGTAGTAATAATTATGACACAAAGATATGAAATTCTGATTAAATATATCGTTTTAAAGTTTCAAGCAATTTTTCTTGTTCAATAGGCTTGGTCAAAAAATCGTTCATGCCGGCTGATAAGCACTTTTCGCGTTCTTCTTGCAAAGCACCGGCTGTGAGAGCTATTATAGGAGTTTGTTTTTCCGAATTTTTCTCCAATTTTCGTATTTCTTTGGTAGCATCAATGCCATCCATTTCGGGCATTTGCATGTCCATAAGAATCAAATCGGGCAATTCATCTTTCCATTTGGCAATGGCCTCAATACCATTTTCGGCCTCAATAATTGTAACATCAGGAATAAGCTTTGTGAGTAAAAATTTAATGAGCAACATATTCATAGCTACATCTTCGACAATAAGTATTTTTGTGCTTTTGGCAGTCTTATCATTTAAAGCTACTTCGGTTTTACTTATTGGCTGTATTGGAGCTTTTATATTTTTTAAATAATTGTATAATTCTTCCGACTTCACAGGCTTGGTAATCATAAACTGCACCTTATTTTCTTCGCATTTTTTGTGCAGTTCGGCATCGTCCGACGAGGAATGCAGCAGAATTATCGGGAGTTGATCGACCGTAAGTTTTAAATGCTCGCGAATGTACTGAATGGTTTCAATTCCATCCATTTCAGGAATGTGATAATCGCAAATAAAAACGTCGAAATTTGTATCGGCTTTCAACGTGTCAATAGCTAATTGTCCGCTTTCTACACATACGCTTTGCAAGCCCCAGTAAGCCAGATTGTGTTCCAAAATCATGCGGTTGTGCTTGTTATCGTCGAGCACCAAACAGCGATGTATGGCTTTCATTGCTAAGGCTTCGGGTTGTTCGGCATACTCAATTCTTGTTTCTACTTCGAAACTAAATGTAGTGCCCACGCCCGGCTCACTATCAATTTCAATTTTACTATTTAGTTTATTAGCAATCATTTGCGAAATTACAAGTCCCAAGCCAGTACCGCCATATTTGCGGGTTACGCTACTATCGGCCTGACTAAACACTTTAAACAATTTGCTACGTTGTGTTTCCGAAATACCAATGCCGGTATCGCGAACCGAGAAGCTGAATTTTCCGCGGTTGCTATCGGAATTTTTATAGCTAACTTTTAATTCTATTTCGCCTTTTTCGGTAAATTTTACGGCATTTCCCATTAGGTTTGCCAATATCTGTTTTAACCGTACAGCATCGGTATAGGCATAACGGGGTATATTGGGTGCAATATCGAGCAGCAGTTCTAATTTCTTTTTATCGGCCGAAAACTTAATAATATCGGCACTCTGATTGAGTAAATCAATAATGTCGGTTCGGATTATTTCGAGCTCCATCATACCAGCTTCTATCTTCGAAAAGTCGAGAATGTCGTTGATAATCCCAAGCAAATTTTGTCCCGAAGCATTGGCATTTTTTACATACTGAAACTGAACGGCTGTGAGTGGTGTACTTTGCAGTAACTCGGTAAAGCCAATTACGCCATTGAGTGGCGTTCGAATTTCGTGACTCATGTTGGCCAGAAATTCCGATTTGGCTTTGTTGGCTTGTTCTGCAATGGTTTTTGCATTACGCAGTTCACTTTCGGATATCTCTAATTCTTTGCGGGCGTTATTGATGGTTCGTATTATTGATGTAAATAGAAATACGATGATAATAATCACCAAAAGTAAACTTCCAATTATAATCAGGTTCGATTCGTTCTGGCTTTTCCAAAGCGAATCGGTATTAATAGAAAAAACGATACCTGTTTTTTTACCCAAAATATTTATTGGGTAGAATGAAGAATATGCATTTACACTTTCACCAAATTCGATAATATGTTGCTCGCTACTAGCCAGATTGCTGTTCAGACTTTTACTAAATTCAACATTCGCTTTGGTTTCGAAAGTCAATTTTCTCGACTCGAGGTTGTGTTCGCTGTATTTTACCAACAGAATATTGCTTGTACTATCGATAGCCCAATACCAAGAATTTTTTCCGACATAAAACTTATCGAAATTCGAAGCTATAAAACTTTGCAAATCAAGGTCGAAACAAATATTAGCCACTACTTGTCCGTGAAAATCTCGAACAGGTTGTATGTAGGTAGTATTATCGTCTTTCTCCCGGAGCTGTGGCTGATTTTCCAACTGTTGTGGGCTTTCGAACTTAATTGGTGGTGTTACTGTAAAATAATTGTCAGCATTTCGTACAAATCTTCGATAGCTTTGGGCAGAATAAACGGTAACGCCCGAGACAAGCATTTGATTGCGCGAATAAAACCGACGGATACGTTTTATTTCGTCGTCGAT